>JBFZBV010000568.1:0-7830 GCA_041308285.1 Planctomycetota bacterium
CGGAGAAGCTCCTTTGCCATGGCTGTAGCCCAGTCCACACGGCCCGAGGAGGAGTCAATCAGGCGGGCGTTCACGGCCTGGAAAGCGTGCGCGGCGGCCCAGCACCAGTAGTAATAAGTCGATTCGCGAAGCACCTCGCGGTCCCCGGGAAACGCGCCGGGGTGCGTCGAGGCGCTCCAGTTGCGCTCGAGCCACGCCCTGGCGGCGGCCACCCTCGGGTGGTTCAGGGGGAGCCCGCACCTGACCAGCGCCCTGAGTCCGTCGGCAGTCATTGTGCCGTAGGAGACGAACCTCTGCCTGCCTGACCGGTCCGTGCCGGCGACGCCTGCCTTGTTCTGCAGGGGATCCCCGGGCCTGAAGAAGAACCCGCCGTCGTCGAACTTCGGGTCGAGCTTGTCCGGGTCGTCCTGGTAGTTCTGGCAGCGATAGACGAATTCCAGAATTTCGGCGTAGACGGAGTCGTCCTGCGGGGTTTTCGCTGACCTGAGCGCGGCGATCCCGAACACGGTGGCGGAGAGGTTGGACTCGAAGAAATTCTCGGGCGGTTCGCCGGGGCGGGGCTTGCGCGGCTTCAGCACCGAGAAGCCGAATCCGCCGAAATCAGTGTCGCTCCGGTCCCATCGCAGCGCGCTGCCGAGCCTGCGTTCGAGCAGGAAGCCGAGCCACGCCTTCTGGCCGGCGAGGTGGTCCTTGTCGCGGTTCGCGAGCACCACGACCCTGCCGGCCATGGCTGAAGTGTAGACCGGGAACTCGAAGCCGCGTGCGGGCTCGACGAGTCGCCCCTGGCGGTCGACGAAGGACATGAGGAAATCCACGCCCTTCATGAAAGCCCGCTTCGCGGCCTCCCCGCCCTGGGGCATGAAGAAGAGGCTGCTCATCACGTAGGGGGTGAGCGCATGGCCGTCGCGGAAGCACCCGTAGGACTCGCCCCGCCAGGATCCGTCCTTGGACTGGGCGGAGCACAGGAACTCGGCGGCCGAGCGGAGCGAGGCGTCGATTCTGCGGACCAGCTCGGCCGAGCCGGACTCGCCGGCCTCGCGATCCGTTGCGAAGGCCTGCGCCGGGACGGCTGCGGCGAGGAGAACCGCGATGGCGATCTTCATCGGATTCATTTGGGGCACTCCACCTTGGTTTCGGCAGGGACCTGCGTCCTGTCGGACATGAGGACCATGAGGGCGGCTGAGGTGCAGAAGGTCCTGCCCGTGATGCAGTGGTGGCCGGACCAGCTGCCGTCGGCGTTCTGGATGCGGCCGAGGTTCTCCGACATGGCGCGGTCCCAATCCTCCCAGCTCTTTCCGCCCTTCACGACGAGGCTCTCGGAAATGTGCATGTAGCTCAGGAATTCCTCGCCGCCGTTGGAGCCGAAACCCTGGACGAACTCGGGCCTGGCGACTGCGAGCACGACGCTGTCCTTGGCCTTTTCGAGGTCCTTGTCGTTCTGCTTGTAGCGGTTGATTTCGTCCTGGGCTGCGGCGCGCTCGGCGTCGGTTTTCGCCTCTTCGAGGCGCTTCGCAGCTTCCGGAGCCTTGGCGGCATTCGTGTTGGAGGAGTTCTGCATGCCGGACAGGCTGCCCGCGGCGGCGTAGAGGCCGACGCCGGCGGAACCTTCGGCGCTGAACTTGCCGTCGCTGCCCATCTGGCCCCTGGAGTAGGACTCGGCCCGCTTGCGGACTTCCTCGTCCACGCCTGCGCCCTTCTGGACTGCGTAGTTCAGGGCCCGGGCCGCGAGCGACTGGCCGAGTACCGGGGCCCAGCCGCGGTCGTCCCACGTTCCGTTGGCCTTCTGGTTCTTCTCTATCTTGCCGATGACTTTCGCGAGGGCCGCATCGACCCTGCGGTTAGCCTCCTCGGCCGGCATCCTGCCTTTGACTTCGGTGAGCGCCTGCGCGGCCAGGAACGTGTCGATGTACGTGCCTATCTTCGTCTGGATTCGAGTGTTCCGCACCTGGGTGACCCACAGCGAAGCGTCGTCGGATTCCTCGATTCTGCCGAGCACGAATACTATCCCCTTCGCGACGTTGAGGCCGAGCCCCTCGCCGCCGGGGGCCGCGCCGGACCTCAGGATTGCGAGGAGGGCCATGCACGTGTCGCCCACGTTCGAGACGTCCCTTATGCCGTTCATCGAGCCGCCCATGGCGGCGGACTCCTCGCCCTGCGCCCAGCCGCCGTCCTCGTGCTGCGTCGACGCGAGCCAGGCAAGGCCTTTCTTCACGGAGTCGTTCAGATCCTTGGGCGTGGTCGCGAAGATCCATCCGATCTTCGGAGGCTGCACGCCCGCGCCGGGGTGCTTGCCCTCGTCGGCCCCGCATTCGCGCATGCTCGGAGCGGGAGGGTTGAGACAGACCGCCAGGATGGCCGCGGCCGACAGGCACGCGGCAGAGAATAATCTGCGTTTCATGATTCTTTCCTCGAAACCAATCACAACAGGCGGAGACTCCCCGTGCAGGCCGCGCGCACACGCGCGCCCTGGCCTCCACGGCGTCTTCCGCTCATCCTCTATCGGAATAGACGCTCCCCGGGCGCGGTAGTTCCGCGGAATGAGACGCGTGCCCGGGATTCACGATTCCCCGGCCTGCATGGGCCGTCCTGCGATCCGCGCCGGGTGCGGACCTTCTCGCCGCCCCCGGATCAGGCCGGAATGCGGAGGACGAATGCGTGGGGAGGGCCGGGCCTGTATTCGAGCTCGCCGTTCATGGCCCTGGCCCACCTGCGGCAGAGGGCGAGACCCAGGCCGACGCCGGGGCCCTTGCCTTCGCTGCTCCGACCCCTCACGAAAGGCTCGAAAATCCTAGCCCTGTCCGCGTAGTCGATTGGCTCCCCTCCGTCCGACACGGCGAATTCAGCCGATCCGCCGCAGACATCCACGGAGAGGCTCACCCAGCTCCGGCCGTACTTGCAGGCGTTGTCCGCCAGGTTCAGCAGAATCTGGCCCACCGCCGACGAGTCGAGGCGCACCTCGAGGTCCGGCCGGGCGGCGCCTGCCCAGCGGAACGGGACCCCGGCCCTGTCGCACCTGTCCCTGAGCGCGGGAACGATGCGTCCGAGGTGGAATTCCATGCCGGCCGACTCGATTCTGGACTTGGAGCGGTTCGACTCGAGGCGGGAGTAGTCGAGCACGTTCTGCACGAGGTGGGTCAGCCTGAGGCTCTCCTCCCTGAGCACGGAGTAGTATTCCGCGGTCTTGCCGGGGGGAACCATGCCGTCCTCGAGCATCTCGGCGTACATCCGGAACGTCGTGAGGGGCGTGCGGAGCTCGTGGGTCACGGCGGAGACGAAGTCCAGGCGGCGGCGGTTGAGCGCGAGGAGGCTCGCGATGCCCGCGAGCAGGAAGGCGAAGCCTGCGGCGAAGGCGGCCCAGAGCGCCCCGATGCCGATGCGCAATGGAGTCAGGAGAGGGTCGTCGACCGGCCGGATCCGGCCCGGGTCTATTTCCAGGGGCAGCACGGCCAGCGCGCTGTTCGGGTCCGCCGGACTGCCGGGGAGCCTCGGGGCCAGCGTGGCGCCGGGGAACAGGTCGCGGATTTCAGCCTCGGCGCCCGACCTGATTGCGTCCCAGTCCAGGACCGCGCCCTGGACGAACCGGTCCCGGCCCGCCTGCACGCGCCTCGCGAGTATCAGGACCGGCGCGCCTGATCCGCCGGAAATCCACATGGGGACGGGCCTGCTCACGGTCTCGCCGTCGTTCCATATCCTCGTGTTCGTGGAGCTCTGCTGCGTGGTCATCCTGTCGTAGGCCCGGCTTCTGGCGTTGTAGTCGTCCACGCCCTGGCCGAAATCCCTGCCTGGCGGTCCGGCGCCCGCGAAGACCGGCGCATTGGCGAGGGGCTTCGCGGACGATTCCGGCGGGTCCGGAGCCGAAAGGGCTTCGTCGAGCATGCGGCTCAAATCCGCGAGGCGCACGGACGAGGAGAAGTCCTTGAGCCTCGCGCCGTTCTCCGCGGCCGATTCGTCGGACAGGCCGAAATTCCTCGCCCATTTCGCGTGCGCCCCTTGCGGCACCTGAGGGGAGGTCACCGTCCCGCGCGAATCGAACTGGAAGTTGAGGGTGGTCCATTTCCCGGATCCGTTCAGTATGGGCGACGGCACCAGGACGCCGCCCGACACGTTGGATTCGCCCCCGGAATCCAGGGAGTTGTTGAGCGGCGAAAAAGGCCTGAAATGGGACGCGGGCCTGGCAGCCTCCTCCGCGAGAATCGGCGCGAGCATCGTATCCACCCTCCACGCGGCCAGCCTGAGGTCGGCGTGCATGCGCTCGGAGGCCTCCCTCTCCCTTTTCTCCCGCTCGAAGTCGAGGAGCACGGAAGTCACCCACGACAGGCCCAGGGCAGTCGCGAGACTGAACGCGGCGAAAGCCGCCCACGTCAACGAAGACGACCTTTTCATCACAACTCCCCGAGCGAGTAGCCGCTGCCCCTGGAGGTAAGGACCGCCTGGTCGCCGGACGGCCCGATTTTCGCCCGCAGCCTCGCCACGAGCATGTCCACGGCCCTCGTGTCCAGCCCCTGGGCGTCGATGCCCCACACGCGCTCCAGTATTTCGCGCCGCGAAACGGCCCGGCCCGGATTGGCGGCGAGGTAGGCCAAAAAGTCCCCCTCGCGGGGCGAGAGCTCGCGCCTGTCCCCCGAGTCGAGCACGATCTCCCGGCGCTCGAAGTCCACGACCGCCCCGGGCAGCCTGAGGGGCCCGGACGGGTTCGGGCGCTCCGCGGAGCGCCGGAGCACCGCTTCGACCCGGGCCAGGAGCTCCCTGGCGCTGAACGGCTTGACCACGTAGTCGTCGGCCCCGCCGGAGAGGCCGCGCACGCGATCGTCCTCAGCGCCGCGCGCGGTGATGACGATGACCGGCAGCCTGGGCCTCGACTTGCGGACCTCCGCGAGGATTTCGAAACCGTTCATCCCCGGGAGCATGAGGTCGAGCAGCAGCATGTCCAGGCCGGGGGCGAGAGCCCTGTCGAGGCCCGCGGGGCCGTCCGGGGCCTCCTCGGCCTCGTAGCCGGCGAACCGCAGGGCGTCGACGATCCCGCGCCTGATTGCGGGCTCGTCCTCGACCACCAGCACTTTCGCCCTGGCGTTCATGCTTTCTCCGCGAAAAGGAACGTCACGGACAGGCTCATGATAACACCGAAGTCCATAATAATCCCCGAAAGGCATCTATCTGCCGTCATCGATTCTAATCACCTTGCCGTCGAGTTCGAAGACCGCCCCGGGGCCGAGGGACAGCACGCCTTGCCTGCCGGCCTTCGCGAGCGCCGCGAGAATCCGCTCGAACCTTTCCGACCCGAACGAGACGACCTCGTCGGGCCGGACGTCCATGCCCCGGGCAGCCACGCCGCTTTCGACCCATGATCCGCGGAGGTTGAAGAAGGCCGAGTCCGCCATCTGCTGCACGCCGCCGATTTCGACCCGCTTCATGTCCCTGTCGAAGCCGGCGTTCCTGCCGTTGCTGGATTCCTGGCTCCTCTGCGCGGCGTTGTTGGACTGCTGCGAGTTCGCGTGGATGCCCGACCTGTTGTTGACCGCCCATGCCCTGAGGTTAGCGTACGCCTCGCGGGCCAGGACGTCCGGGGAAGCGAGGTTCGAGCCTTCGAGGGCGAGGAACGCCGTGTACTCGGTGAGGACGCCGTACTTCATCGAAAGCCGCACTATTTCCCCGACGAGTTCCGCCGTCCGCGGGTCCGGCGCGGGCCGGCCTGGACCCGCGGAGGAGAACGGGTTCCCGGACCACCCCGGATGCGGGGCGCTCCGGCGGGCGGAAGAGGACAGTTCGGCTTCGTCCGCGCCCGACTGGCGGATTTCGTCAATCATCAACGCAATCCTCCTGGTCGCCCAGAGCCTCGCCACGAAGGAGTTGCGGACCGAGGCGGAGGAAGTGTCGAAATGGAACTCGAACGCCCTCGGCCCGCCGAGGAAGCAGCCGGAGATCCTGAACCCTATCGGCCCGGCCTCGGCGTACCTGCCGAGGACGACGAGCCGGTCCCCGCTGAACATGTCGGGGAGCCTCGAGGGGGCCAGGTCGCTCACGGCGGACGGCCTCGTGAGCCCGGAACGGGAGATGGAAGCGATTTCGAGGGACGAGAACACAGGGCCGGAAAGCCTCTCAAACAGAGCCGAGACTTTCCTCTCGACGTTCTCCTCGGGCAGGACGACGGTCATGCGTCCCCTGGACGATTCCGCGATTACGTCCAGCAGAGGAGCGTTGACGTCGTGCCCGACGCCGAACGTGAATATCCTCCGGCCGTGGACGTTGGCGTCCGCGGCAGCCTTGCGGATGAGGGATTCGGAGGTCACGCCGACCGTGGGGACGCCGTCGCTCAAAAGGAGCACCATCGGCAGGGTCCCGGGCACGGAAGGCCGCCGGAGCGGCTCGAGGAGCGCGTCGTGCAGGTTCGTGCCGCCGCCCGCCTGCAAGGAAGCGATGAAGGCTCTCGCCCTGCCTGCGGTGCCGCGGTCCTTGCGGACCGCCGACTCCTCGAAGAGCCCCACCGAGTCGTTGTAGGCGACTATGTTGAAGTATTCGCCGTCCTCGAGCGATTCGAGCACCATGAGCAGAGCCGCCTTGGCCTGCTCGATTTTGGGGCCTGACATGCTGCCGGACCTGTCCAGGACCAGGGTGACCTCGCGTTTCACATCTGCGGCGGCAGCGCGCTTCGGGCACGCGGGGAGGCCGGCAAGAAGCATGAACGTTCCGCCGCCGGCGGGATCGGGATGCGCGAGAAGCGTCGCGGAGACGTCGTTCTGCATCGGGAGCACCACGAGGACGAATGACCCGGGCTCGGTCCTGCCGGAATCCTCCACCGCGGCCTCGACGTCGCCGGGGCCGCGCGATTCGAGCCTGAGGGGGTGCGTGGGCGAGTAGACCGCGGAGACGGGTTTGGCCGACTTCACGCTCACGATCACGTCGAAAGGGACCTGCGAGTCGGAGAGGCGCTGCGTGCGGGGGAGCACGTACTCAAGGCGTCCGCCTTCGGCGGGCAGGATGTGCTCGTATACGACCCTGACGGCCTGCGTGCCGCCTGCCGGGACGGGGAAGACGCTGGATTTGAGCAGCGAGAATCCCGCGAACTCGAGCAGCGCGGGATCCCGCAGCCGGGCGACAATCGACGAGTACTCGCGCCTCGCACCCGCCTCGGGCAAGATTTCCGCCGAAGGCTCGGGCCCCTTGCCCTTGAAGTCGAACGACCTGACCGCCGCGCCTTCGGGAACCGGCAGGAGCAGCACGGACTCGAGCGCCGAGCCGGATTTGTTCTCCAGGCGGATGAGGAGATCGGTCACCGCTACGCTTTCGATGATGCTGACGCGCGCCTCGACGCCCGAGACCTCGACCTCGCGCGCGGCCGGGCCCGGGCGGAAGGACCTCGAGGAGCGCCACGCCTGTGGCGCGACGTACCGGACCTCTGGGGCTGCGGGCGGGTCCTCGCAGAAACAGTCGTGCGCGAAGGCCGCAAGCGCGGCCGCGGCCGAGGCGGCGCACAAGGCAAGACTTAAGGCCCGGGGCATTGCATGACGTCTGTCGGTGCGCATCGAAAGGCTCCTCAAAAGGCCGGGCTTGCGGGAACCGAATCATCGGGGCTGCGCTCCCGGCTCCCTCCAGGAGAACTATACGATCAGCCGGAGGGATTGGCGGTAACGCCGATGTAACAAGGGACGCGCATGGGAGTCCTGTCGGATTTTTTCCCGGAATTCATCCCCGAGTCCCGCGTCATCAGGTGGATTAGGCATTGATGCGGTCATTGCGAGCGCCCACCCGCGGGGCGGGCGGGCGCTCGCAATAAGAGAGATGAATATCGCACGCACAGCGAGACGGCAGATTCAGATGTAGCCACGGCACTCA
>JBFZBV010000569.1:0-12428 GCA_041308285.1 Planctomycetota bacterium
GCCCATTCGCCTCGGTGTGCGCGACGCTGGAGAATATGCCTTCCGACTGGAGGTCCTACTTCGCGGTTGACGCGGTCGTGATGGGCGAAGCCGACTGGAGCACGCTCAGGCCGGAGAAAGCCATGGCCCTCGCGGAATGGGTGAAAGCCGGCGGAAGAGCGGTCGTCCATGCCGGCACCGTGAGGCGCGGCAGGGAGGGCTTGCCGCTCTCGGCTTTCGTGGCGGATACGGATCCCGGGGAGCACGTCGTAAGGGTCGAATCCCTTCCGCCGGGCTTCGAATGCTCCGAGGGTTCGCGCGGAAGCATGAGGTTCCGCAGGATTAGGCTCCGGTCCGGAGCGGAGGCGTCGCTGGAAGGGGAGATATTCGCGGCCGTGCCGTTCGGAATCGGCGCTGTCTGCGCATGCGCAGCGGACCTGGAATCCGAAAGCATGAGCGATCTGCGCGACTCCCGCCGCGCCTTCCTGTCCGCGGTGAACGGCGGAGAAATCCCTGAAGGAACGGGCCTGGGCGGCGAGCTCGGCGTGAAGTACGGCATATACGAACGCGGAGACAACGAAGCGCCGCCGTGGGCCATGGCCCTCGAGGGCATTGTGGCCGTCGGGACGGTTCCGCCGGCGGCGATGCTGGTTTTCGCCCTGGTGTTCATCCTGGCGGCGGGGCCGGCCGACTACCTTGTACTGTCCCGCCTGGGCCTTCTCAGGTACACGTGGATTACGACTCTCGCAGCCGCCGCCGTGTTCTCGCTCGCGGCCCACGTGGCCATGCGAGAGCTGCGCGGATCGGAGTCGCTGGGCTACATGGTGGCGGTCGACGATGCGGATGAGTCCGGGGCCGTGAGGAGGGCGTGGTATGGGGTGTTCGTGCCCGGGTCGTCGGCGAGCCGCCGGGCCGAGGCGGCGGGCGACGGCGTCGTCTTCGACGTCGGGCTCCTGTCGGTGAGAAGTTCGTTCAGGGCCGGTTTCCTCGACGATTCGCGCTCCTGCGTGTTCACCGCCCCGGCCTGGTCCGGCGTGGCCCTGGCCGGGATAGCGTACCGTCCCGCAGGATCATCGCCGCCGCCGGATGCCAGGCTTTCGTTGCGCAATGGGGTGCTGAACGGATCAGTCTCGTTCCGCGGGGCGAGGCCGGTTGCGGCTGCGCTCGTCCACAGGGACGCGGCGTATGCGGCCGAAGTCGACGGCGACGGCCTTGTCAGCTTCGACGGGGTCTCCGAGGCGGAGGGCGCCGATCCGTGGGAAACGGCCTCGCGCATCCTGGAATCCTGCGTCGAGGAATGGAGAGACGGGGATTTCAGCGGCGAGGACGGTGATTTGACACCGGTGAACTCCAGCCTGCGCTACGTGCGGCGCGAGGGCATCCCGTATTTCAGGGCCTTCACGGGGCCTCTCTACGTCCCCCGGAGGATATCCGGCGGGGGCTGGGGAATTCTGGTGACGGCGTACCGCGACGACGCGGACCTGCCGGTGGACGACGCCGAGGCCAGGCGGAGAACTGTGAGGCTCGAGCGGAGGACGGTCGCCGTGAAGGAGGGTCCGTGATAGTCACCGAGAACCTGAGCAAGAGATTCGGGAAGGTCCAGGCTCTGCGGGACGTCTCGATTAAGGTCGAGGAAGGGGACATATACGGCCTGATTGGGCCGAACGGCGCGGGAAAGTCCACGATGTTCAAAATCCTTTCCACCGTCGCAGCGCCCGGCGGGGGGTCGGCGAAGATATGCGGGCTGCCGGTGTCTGACACCTACGCGGTCCGGAAGCTCATCGGCTACATGCCCGACGTCTTCGGCGTCTACGAGGACATGACGGTGTGGGAATACCTCGAGTTCTTCGCGGCCGCGTACTACATCCCGTCGAGGCAGCGGAGGAGCCTGATTTCGGGCGTCCTCGACCTTACCGATCTCGGGTTCAAGAAGGGCGCGATGGTCAAGACGCTCTCGAGGGGCATGCAGCAGCGCCTTGGCGTCGCGCGCGTGCTGGTCCATGATCCAAAGGTCCTCATCCTCGACGAGCCCGCATCCGGCCTCGATCCCAGGGCGAGGATAGAGCTCAGGGAACTGCTCAAGGAGCTCAGGAAACTGGGCAAGACCATCCTAATCTCCTCGCACATCCTCGTCGAGCTTTCGGAACTGTGCAACCGCATCGGAATCATTGAGAGCGGGTCGCTCGTGTTCCAGGGGACCAGGGACGATCTGTCGGCCAGGCTCGCGGGCCTCGGCGGCGTCAGCATCGAGGTGGGCGGGAGGAACGAGGAGGCCATGGCCTTCCTGGGGGCCCATCCGGCGGTCGAAAGCGCGGCGCCCGACGGCGCGGTGATAAGGGTGAAGCTCAAGATAGACTTCCGTGCGGCGTCGGGGCTGCTGTGTGATCTCGTGGCCGCCGGTTTCGCGCCCACCAGGTTCAACCCCGAGGAGCCCACGCTCGAACAGGCGTTCATGGCCCTGACGAAAGGGAAACTGGCTTGAAGGCGATTCTCAGCCCGGTCTTCTTCAAGGAGCTCACGCAGATTGCGAACCGGGGGCGGACTTACGCCGTGAGGACGGCCTTCATGGCGGCGGTGTTCGCGTTCATGGCCTTCTTCTGGCTGACCTTCGCCAGCGACAGGGGCCTGGCCGGCGGCATGAGCCTCACGGATTCGGCCGAGCTCGGGCACAAGCTTTTCGCGTCCATGGCCTGGACGCTGTTCATAGGGGCGGCGTTCATGACGCCGGTGTTCGCCGCAAACGCGCTGACCGGGGAGAAGGAGGCCAACACTATGGGGCTGCTCCTTCTCACGCGACTTCGGCCCCTGAACATCGTGCAGGACAAGGGCCTGAGCAGGATTGCGCACATGAGCCAGCTCATCCTGCTTTGCGTGCCGTACCTGTTCATCTGCCTGGTCCTCGGCGGGGTGACGACGCGCGAAATACTGGTGGCCCTCGCATCGGTCGCATCGGTCGTGCTCGCAGGCCTGGGTGCCGGCATCTTCTTCTCCACCGTCCTTTCGACCTTCGCGTCCGCTCTCAGCGCCTCCTACCTGTTCATGTTCGTCCATCTCCTGATTTTCCCCATATTTCTCGGCATTTTCCTGCAGCAATTCGATGAGAAAGGGCTGATTGTCGCGGCCTTCCTGTCGCCGGGCGTGGGGATGGTGTCGGTATACGAAACCGGGATGCTCTCGGGCAGCGGGATGGAGATTTTCCGATGGGCGTGGACAGGCCCCCTGGCAACGGGGATTTTGATTTACGCGTTCTCCGTGATTGCCTCGTCCCGCCTGCTCCCCAGGCATGCGGAGTCGCAATCGGCGGCGCGGAAACCGGGCCTCGCCGGCATCCTGGAGCTCTCCGGATTCAGGGCTTTGCTCCGGCTTCCGATGCTGCCGTTCGCATTGCTGGCCGAGGCGGCGGATTTCAGGAGACGGCTAGGGCGGAACCCGGTCTATTGGAGGGAGTCCTTCATCGGCAAGAGGCACGGCAGGATGGCGCTGCTCTATCTCCAGGGCGGCCTGGGGTATCTCTACCTGCTATGCATGATTCTGGCGCTTGTCGCGTCCGAAGGGGAGGAGGACATCATCTTCCAGGGGACGATTCTCATGTTCGTGCCGGCCATGGCGTTCTACTTCCTCTGCGTCGTCGTCTCCTCGGCATCGTCCGTGACCCAGGAAAGGGAGGAGCAGACGTTCGACGTGCTGTGCTCGACGGCCCTCGGAACGAGGGGGATAGTGCTCGGGAAGCTTTTCGGCGTGATGCGTGCCGGGCTCCCCTGCGCGGCCGTGCCCGTCGCGCTGGCCCTGATATGCGCCGCGCCGTGGCGATGGGGGGCGAACCTGCCCGTGACGGCCGCCGCAATCGTCCTTATGATTGCGGACGCGTTCTGGCTCGCTTCGGCGGGCGTGTTCTTCTCCTCCGTCTGCGGCACGACGATGAAGGCCGTAGGGTCCGCGGTCGCCTTTTCCCTGTCGATGCTCGTCCTTCCCCTGGTGGGATACGCGGCGTTCGAGAGCCTGATGTGGGGGAGGGCGAGCGGCGCCTACCAGGTCTTCGCCGCGCTGATTCCCGGAGGCCTGCCCCTGACCATGATTGTTGGCGATTTCGCCCATGGTCCGGGAGATGTGACTTTCCCGCTCGGGGCCATGGTCACGTCGCTCGCGATATACGCCGGAACGTCGTACTTTTTCGTGGCCGGCGCGATGAGGGCGATTGACAGGACCGCGGGCGTGCGGCGCCCGGGCTTCGTCGGCCGGGTCCTGCGACCCTTCCGCAGAGCCCTTGCCCGTGAAGCCGGGGCCGGCTAAGATGGCCTCCGCCGCCGGGAGATGCGCCGGCAATCCGGGCGGCAACGCAGGGTTGTTTTCCATGCCGGCACGCATGCGGGTGAAGCATGGCGGATGAAGATTCGGACAGGACGGGGGGGGCTCCGGACGAATCCCGGGACGTTCCACCGGTCCCGCCCAGCGCCGCCGGAAGCGGGCCGGAATCCGGTCCGGGATTCGAGCCCGGGCAGGAGGATTGGAGCGAGCCCCTCGCGGATTCGCGCCTGTTCAGGGCCTCCAGGATAATGGTGATTGCCGGCGCCACGGGCATGGCGGCTGACACCCTGGGATGGATACTAATCTCCCTGAAGAAGGTCCCCGAATACCCGTATTTCCCGATTGCCATAGGCTGCGCAGTGGTTTATTTCGGCGGCAGGCTGATACAGCTCGTCCTCAGACGGAGGTGAATCGGGCGTCCGCGCGTCGCCGTCCTCCGCGATTACTGCTTGTGGAACCCGGCGGCCGAAGGGTTCTGCGAGTCGGGGCCTCCGACCGGGAGGGTGACCTCGAATGTGGATCCGCTGCCCCACGCCGAGTTGACCGTGATGTTCCCCCCATGGCTCTTCATAAGCTTGTAGCAGATTGAGAGCCCGAGTCCGGTCCCCTTGCCCACATCCCTGGTGGTGAAGAACGGATCGAAGATTCTGCCGATGTTCTGAGGCTTGATTCCGACCCCGTCGTCTTTGACGGAGACGTGGACCGTGTCGACGATGGCCCACGATTTAATCACAATCCTTCCGCCTCTCCCTGCCTCCTCGATGGCCAGCCTCGCGTTGTTCAGGATGTGCATGAACACCTGGAGCAGCTGGTTCGCGTCTCCGACTACCACGGGCAGGGATTCGTTGAGAAGCGTGATTACCTCGATGCCGGAGGTCTCGATTGCGTACTTCTCGATGAGGAGGACCTTCTGGATGAGCGCGTTGATGGATAAGGGGGCTCTGCGCGATTTCTGCGGCTGGGCGAACGTCAGGAGGTTCTGCACGATATCCTTGGCCCTCTCGCCCTCCTTGAAAATCAGGGCCGCCTTGTCCTTCACTTCCTCCTTGAGATTCGGGTCCATGGTGAGGAGCTGGGCGAAACCGATGATGGACGTGAGGGGGTTGTTGAGCTCGTGGGCCATGCCCGACACCAGCTTGCCCATCGAGGAGAGCCGCTCCGCCTGCTGGAGCTGCTCCTGGACCTCCCTCTCCATCGTCACGTCGCGGCCCACGCCGAGGGCGCCCAGAATCTCCCCCGGCTTGTTCTCGACCGCGGAGAGGCTGATTGAGAACAGGCGCTTCTCGAGGGACGGGCTAATCATTATGGCATCGATTGTCTGCGCCGATCCGGTCTCGAGGGTCTTCCGAATCTGCTCTCCGAGTTTCTCCGGCGGATCGGAGCGGAGGACGTCGAATATCGGTTTCTTCATGAGGTCCGCTATGGGTATGCCGAGGAGCTTCTGAGTGCGGCTGTTGAGGAAAGTGAAGGAGCCGGTGGAATCGAGCTGGAAAATCCAGTCGTTCGCCGTTTCGACCAGCAGCCTGTACATCTCCTCGGAAAGGAACTTTCCGCTTGTGAGGCCGGCCCTCTCGATTGCCGTGCCGACCTGGCTGGCGATGGCGGAGAGGAGCTGCATGTGCTGCTTGGTGAAAATCGGCTGGGGCTCCTCCGGGCCGTTCTCGGCGGGGGGGGAGGACGCGTCGATGTAAATCGCCCCCTTGATCTTATCGAGACCGGTGAAGGGGCAGGCCAGCATGTTTATGATTCGCCTCTGCCTATGCCCGGCATTGCGCGCGGATGTCTCGCCGACCGTGTTCATGGCCTGCCCGGTCGCCATGCAGTCCTCGATGACCTTCTTCGAGATGTCGGGCGGGAATTTGTCCGGCACGCCCTTGGCCGTCTGGCCGAATATGGGCTTGTATCCGGGGGAGTCCTTCTCCCCGGAGACGATGATGGCCCTCTCCGCCTCGAAGATGTCGAGGATGATTTTGACCACGTGCCTCGACAGCTTGAGTATGTCGAGCTCCGTGGAGATTATGTTGCCGATGTCGATGAAGGCTTCGGGGACCCTGTCGAGAATGCCGGCCCTGCCCAGGCTTCGGTCCTTGAGAAGGCTCTCTATGAGTTCGGCAGACTGCTCCCGGAGGGCGCTTATCTTCTGCCCCGACTGGCCCGTGAGGAGGACGTTGGACGTCTTCGACGGATTGACGAGGGAAGGGCAGATGAAGGAGATTTCGGTCTGGCCCACGGTTATGACGTCGCCGTGGAAAATGGGGCTTTCGACGACCTCCTGGCCGTTGAGGAGCGTGCCGTTCATGGATCCGAGGTCCATAAGGTGGATTTGGCCTCCCCGACGCTCCAGCGCGAAGTGCCGCTTGGAGAAGGTTTCGTCGTCGATGAAGACGTCCGCCTCCTTCGACGCTTCCCTGCCGAAGACCAGCCTCTCGAAATCCCCGAGCTTGACGTGCTTGCGGGCCTGCCGTCCCCTGAGGAACTCGATTTCCGCCTGGATTTTCCCCGCAGTGCTCAATGCTTGAAGCTCCTCTGCCCGGTGAAGACCATCGTCGCTCCAGCCTCGTTCACGGCCTCTATTGCCTCGTGGTCGCGGACGGATCCGCCGGGCTGGATGACGGCCGTAACGCCTTCGGCGAGCCCGACGTCGACGCCGTCCCTGAAGGGGAAGAACGCGTCGGAAACCATGGCCGACCCGCGGAGGCCTCCTCGCTCCTCGCGCACGAGGGCGTCTATCTCCGCCTTGGCATCCGCGTCCTTCAGGTTGTTGTAGGGGATTTTATGCCTCTCGAAGCATATCCGGTCGGCCAGCTTGGTGTAGGCCTTGTCCCGGGCAATCATGGCGACGCCCACCCTGTCCTGCTCGCCGGTGCCTATCCCGACAGTGGCTTCGTTCTTCACGTAGATGACGGAGTTCGACGTCACGCCGGATTCGACGAGCCAGCCGAACAGAAGGTCCCTGGCCTCAGCCGCAGTCGGCTTGCGCTCGACTTCGTACGTCCTGCCCTCGAACTGCGCCTTGGCCGGCAGGAAGTCGGATGGCTTCCTGGTCACGGGCACATAGGACCACTGAACGGAAACGCCCCCGTCGATGAGGCTCTTCATGTCGACGTAGCGCTCGCCGACGAAGCTCTCGAGCCTCTCGATGTTCGCAATCTTCATGACCCTGAGGTCCTTCTTGCGCGCGAGGATTTCGAGCACGCCCTCCTCGAATTCCGGCGCGGCTAGAACCTCCGTGTATCGCTCGTTGACGGCCTCGGCCGTGCTCTTGTCCACGGCCCTGTTGACGGCGACCGCGCCGCCGAAGGCCGCGAGCCGGTCCGCCCAGAACGCCCGGTCGTACGCCTCGAAAATCGTCTTCCCGAGCGCAGCGCCGCTCGGGTTGTTGTGCTTCATGATTGCCGCGGCGGGCTTCTCGTGGAAGTACCTGAGGATGTTGAGCGCGTTGTCTATGTCCGTGATGTTGATCTTTCCAGGGTGCTTGCCCGAAAGGAGTAGTTCCGGATCGCTGGCAAGGTACTTGCCTGGGAGCAGCGACTTCACGTCGCCGAGGGCGAGGTTGCCGTTGACTAGCTTGTAGAGAGCCGCCTCCTGGCCGGGGTTTTCCCCGTAGCGGAGGCCCTTCTGCACGCCTTCGATTGTCCACGCGACCTTCTCGTAGGCGAGCGTCTGCCTGCGCGCGCCGTCGACGAACGAGATTTCCATTCTCGGCGGGAAATGGTCGTCCATGATGGTCCTGTAGGATTTCTTCATGTCGGGCATGGCTTATCCTCCAAGAATCAGGGGCCCGAAGGCGGCTCGCGCGGCCGGGGAGCCGCTCATCTGCCCTCCATCCTGTAGCACGAAGAAGCGGTGTCAGGCCCGGCGGAATCGAAATAGCGGGCGATGGCGCCGTCATAGGCGGATGTCAGCGCGAACACCTTCCTGGCGAGGTTGAACCGCGTCTTGAACCCGATTAATCCGCCGGTCCGCCTGAGTTCGGAGACGACAGGCCCGTAGTCCGCGGGATCAACGACAGGGGTGACCCTCAGGAAGTTCTTGGCGGCCGCCCTCAGCATGCACGGCCCGCCTATGTCGATGTGGCCCCTCGAGGATTCGGGGGTCGCGCCGGCGGCGGCGGAAGCGGATTCGAAGGGGTAGAGGTTGACAACGACCATGTCGAAATCAACGCCCCCGATTCTCCCGATGTCCTTGCGGTGAGCCTCGTTGTAGGTCTCGCCGAGAAGCCCGAGATATATCTTGAAGTCCAGGGTCTTGACCAGGCCGCCCTGCATCTCGGGCTGGCCGGTGTAATCCGAGATTTTGACGAGGCTTCCGCCCCTGATCATCTCCTCGAGTTTGGTGTAGGTCCCGCCCGTCGAGTAGAACTTGACGCCCGGGCAGCTTCCGGCGACTGCCGGGATGAATTCCTCGAGCCCGGTCTTGTTCCAGACGCTCACGATGACGTTCCGGATTCTCACCGGCCCGTCGATGCGGTTGACGACGTTCAAAGACATTTCAAAGCCTCGAATAAAAAGTCCCCACGGGCCGGGCCGGGCGTCGCGCGCCGTCGGGCTGCCCGAATCCGGATTGCAGCGGACAGCCAAGCATGATATATTTCGAGCCGGCGGATTTCCGCTTTTTTCCAGGCGGCATCGATGAAATTTATCTCGCTCAAATCAGCCGCCCCGGCTGGCGCCGCGGCGGTCTGGACGCTCGCCCTCCTCCTGCCGGCGGCCCTTTCCACCGGGCAGGGGGGCGATACGGCGGAGGAGCAGGCCCGGGCGGCGTTCAAGAAGCTCTGCTCGCGCTGCCACACTTCCGCCCACGCGGCGTCGAGGGCGGTGAAGATTGGGGACTGCCCGAGGCTCAGGAAGGCCGTGGCGGACATGATGAGGCTGGGCGGTGCGGCGGAAGGCGGAGCGGCGGAAGCCGAGGAGATGGCGGCATGGCTGCTCTCGGAGGGGGGGCTGAAACGGATGCCGGAAGGCATCGCCGAGGGCAAGTCGCTGTTCGATGCGAAGTGCGCCCTGTGCCATCCGGCCGATTTGACGCAGAAGGCGGCCTCGAAGCTCAAGGCATCCTCGGAATGGGTCGAAATCGTGAAGAAGGAGAGGGCCCGCGACGCCCGGGCGTTCACGGAGGAGGAGGCGGCGAAGATAACCATGTACCTGGAATGGGCTTACCCTCCGCCCTCGGGCGAGGCGGAAAAAGCCCTGCTCGCGGCGTCCATAGGGAAGAAGTGCAGGCTCTGCCACGAGTTCTCGTTCGACGACCTGGAGGAGCGCCTGCCCCAGGACTGGGATGAGACGGTCGAGCTGATGAGGAGGCTCAACCCGTTCAACATGGGCGTCGACGAGGCTCAGGCAATCGCGTCGTACTTCAAGGCGAACTACGCTCTCAGGCCAGGGAACGCCGACGACCTCGCGCGCGCCGAGACGGCCCTGTTCTTCAAGAAGAAATGCTCCCTGTGCCATTCGCTGAACCTCGCCAAGACGTCCGGCGAGTATTTCGAGGGCTGGGACATGGAAGTCGAGAGGATGAGGCTCAAGAGCCCGTCGTTCTACACGAAGGAAGAGGGCGCAAGGATTGCCGCCTACCTCTCGGGCAGGTAGCGCGCCCCTGGCGGCCTGCGCAGTTCCGCACGTCCCAGCCGGCGCCGAAAGCCGCAATGAAGGGGGCCGGCTCCCCTCGGAGTGCCGAAATCCGCTTTTCCTCCCTTTTTTTCGTTGACATAAAGCAGATTCTTATTATTGTAAGTGTTTTTAATTTGGCGCTTTTGTCGGGACATCCTGTAGTCATGCTGCTGTAGCTCAGTGGCAGAGCACTTCCTTGGTAAGGAAGAGGCCATGGGTTCAAGCACCATCAGCAGCTTCGGCAATACGCGGCCGGAACTGATGCGGGCTTAGCTTGCTCCGGTTACGGCGGAAATATAATGAAAACCTGAATGTTTTTGGGAGGAGCTCTTAATGGCTAAGGAAGTTTTCACCCGTGTCAAGCCGCACGTCAACGTTGGAACCATCGGCCACATCGACCACGGCAAGACGACCCTGACCGCGGCAATCACGAAAGTTCAAAGCATGCGCCATCTCGCCAAATTCAAGTCCTACGATGAGGTGGCGAAGGCTTCAATCGCGCAGGGGCGCCGGGACGAGACCAAGATTCTGACCATTGCCGTCTCCCACGTCGAGTACGAGACCGAAAAGCGCCATTATGCGCACGTGGACTGCCCGGGACACGCGGATTACATAAAGAACATGATTACAGGCGCCGCACAGATGGACGGGGCGATTCTCGTCGTGAGCGCCGCCGACGGCCCCATGCCGCAGACACGCGAGCACATCCTCCTGGCGAGGCAGGTGAACGTCCCCGCCATCGTCGTATACCTGAACAAGGTGGACATCGTCGATGATCCCGAGCTCCTCGAACTCGTGGAGCTCGAGCTGCGCGAACTCCTCACCGTATACAAGTTCCCCGGCGACGAGATTCCGCTGATAAAGGGCAGCGCCCTGAAGGCGCTGACCGCGACCAGCGCGGACGACGAGGAATGCAAGTCGATTATCGAGCTGCTCGATGCCGTGGACTCGTATATACCCCAGCCGATGCGCGAGGTGGACAAGCCGTTCCTGATGCCGGTGGAGGACGTGTTCAGCATCGAAGGCCGCGGCACGGTCGCGACGGGAAGGGTCGAACGCGGCAGGGTGAAGGTCGGCAGCGAAATCGAGATTGTCGGCTTCGACGCGCTCGTGAAGAAGACGACCGCCACGGGCGTGGAGATGTTCAACAAGACCCTCGAGGAAGGGATCGCGGGCGACAACATCGGCGTGCTGCTGCGCGGCGTCAAGAAGACCGACCTCTTCCGCGGGATGGTGCTCGCCGCGCCGGGGTCAATCACTCCGCACACGAAGTTCGAGGCCGAGGTGTACGTCCTGACCAAGGAGGAAGGCGGACGCCACACGCCGTTCTTCAACGGCTACAGGCCTCAGTTCTACTTCAGGACGACGGACGTCACGGGCAACATGAACCTGCTCGGGGGCGCGGACATGGTCATGCCCGGCGACAACGTGACGGTCACAGTCGAACTCATCACGCCCATCGCCATGGACCAGGGCCTCAGGTTCGCAGTCAGGGAAGGCGGCAAAACGGTCGGAGCCGGTGCGGTGACGAAGATTTTGGAGTAGCCGGGCTGGTCCCCGGAGCGTTTGATTTTGGAGCCGGCCAATGGCCAAGACGGGAAAAAAGGGACGCGAGGACGTGTTCCTCGAGTGTTCTGAGTGCAAGAACCGGAACTACAGGACCAGCAAGTCCACGAAAGAGGCCACGAAGAAGGTGGCCCTCAAGAAGTACTGCAGGTTCTGCAAGAAGCACACGGACCATAAGGAGAAGAAGAAGTGAGGCGCAGCCGCCGGCATAGGCTGCCGCGCCTTGAAGGGCAGTAGCTCCAATTGGCAGAGCGCCGGACTCCAAATCCGGATGTTGTGGGTTCGACTCCCTCCTGCCCTGGTTTGTGCGGCCGCGAAGCCGCGACTATTCGGTGCTGAAGATGGAAATCTACAAGCGGGGACAAGGCACATACGCGAGAATCCTGGCGATTGCATGCTTCATCATCTTCGCCGGGTGGCTCTGCGTCGAGATTTACCGGGTGCCTTCGGATTTCGAAGTCGTGGTCAGGATTGACAAGATGCTCGACGCGAGGACCATGAGGTCCGCCATGGACGAGGGCATAAAGGACATCAAGGTCAAGGGCCTCGCGAACCAGAAGGTCGACATGTCGATTCTCGACCAGACAGCCGGCTATTTCGTCGAGACGGTCTCGGGCACGAAGATAATGCTCGCAGGCGAGAAATACACGGCCCCGAAAATAAAGAAGCTGCAGGAGGAGGGGGTCAAGTTCGTCCCGGTCGAGGGCCGCGATGCGGTCGCGCTGGACGACCTCATTCCAGGGATGCAGATTAAAAACCCCTTGATGGTGCCGAAGCACGAAATCGTGGATTACGTGGAAGTCGGCAAGCCGCTCACCGAGGAGCAGGCATCAAGGCTCAGCGCCGCCAACTCCCCGCAGGGCGTGCAGATGCGCAACGTCTATCCGGACGAGGCGTCGTTCGCGGCCAAGGACGCCGCAAAGGCCGTTGCGTTACTCAACTCGGCGCAGGTGAAGGCCGGAATGGTCC
>JBFZBV010000570.1:0-7490 GCA_041308285.1 Planctomycetota bacterium
TTCCATGCAAGTCGTGTACGTGTACGAAAACGTGGACGGGAACGAATACGCGGCATGAAAGCACGAGTACGGGATAGCAGGTCCCGCGGTGAAAACGACCGACGATACATCCAGGAGAATCCGGTCGCCCGCCGCCCGAAGAATCCGGACTCTTCACCCCTGGCAACGCCCCGGTTGATTAGCGGGGCTCCCGCGTTTAGACTTGGTTCGGACCGTTCGCGGTCCGCGGTCGGAATCCGGGGAAATGGCAATGCCCCGTCTCGTCTACATTTCGGCAGGAGAGCCGTCCGGCGACGCTCACGGCGCGAAGCTCGTCGCGGCCATGCGCGCTGCGGACCCCTCCCTGTCCTTCGCGGGGCTCGGCGGCACCGAGATGGAGAAGGCCGGCGTCCGCCTTCTCGCCCACGTGGACCAGCTCGCGTTCATGGGATTCACCGAGGTGCTGATTCACCTCCCGTTCCTCTGGATGCTCAGGCGGAGAATCAGGAAGTTCATGGACGCGGAGAAGCCGTCGCTCGCGGTGTTCATCGACTACCCGGGCTACAACCTCAAGATTGCGCTCGAGGCCAAGGCGAGGTCCATACCCGTGCTCTACTACATCTCCCCGCAAATCTGGGCCTGGAAGGAGCACCGCAAGCACAAGATAGCCGCGAGGGTCGACAGGATGGCACTGATTCTGCCCTTCGAGAAGGCGTATTACGAGGGCACCGGCCTGAGGACCGAATTCGTCGGCCACCCTTCGCTCGAGCACGCCGCGGTGACCAGGTCGAGGGATGAATTCTGCCGCTGCCACGGCCTCGACCCGGGCAGGAGAATCCTCTCGCTGTTCCCGGGCAGCCGGAAGATGGAGGTCAGGCACATTCTCCCATGCTTCCTCAGGACGGCCGAGATTCTCTCGGCCGAGCCGGGCGGCCCGCAGGTCGCCCTGTCGCTGGTGCAATCGGAGAGAATCGGCAGGATAGCGTCGATGTGCGCGCGCAGCAGCTCAGGCGTCCGCATCGTCGAAGAGGACCGCTACAACCTGATTGGCCATTCCGACGCCGTACTGTCGAAGTCCGGCACTTCGACCCTGGAAGCCGCCATACTCGGAACCCCCCTCGTCGTGTGCTACCGCGGCCCGCACATCTCGTACCGGATAGCCCGCCACTTCCACAAGCTCAAGCATATAAGTCTCGTGAACATCATCGCGGGCGAATCCATCGTTCCGGAATTCATCCAGTACGGCGCCTCTCCCAGGGTCATGGCGGCCGAAATCCGCGATCTGCTGGACCCCGCCGGCCCCAAGCGCAAGGCCCAAATCGAGGGTCTGGCGCGTGTCAGGTCCATGCTCGGCGGCCCGGGCTGCTCCGGGAGGGTGGCGGCGATGGCTCTTGATCTCATGGGTCCAGCCGGCGGGAGCGGGGCGCACCATTCCGAAGGAGCGCGCGAGGCGACGTGACCCGGCAGGGCCGGAACGAGCCGGGGGCGCGGGTCCCCGGCGGCTACATGGAGGCAGCATGCGTCTGGTTTTCTTCGGCACGCCCGTGTTCGCGGTGCCCGTCCTGAAGGCCCTGCTTTCGGGCCGGCACGAGATTTCGGCGGTGTTCACAAGGCCCGACAGGCGCAAGGGCAGGTCCGGCAAGCCGTCGCCCTCGCCGGTGCGCGCGGCGGCGGAATCCGGCGGCGTGAGCCGCATCCTCTGCCCGGAAAAGTTCTCCAGGGCCGCGCTTGAGCCCTTGCTCTCGAATCTCGGCGCGGACGCCGGAATCGTGGCCGCGTTCGGCCTCATCTTCAGGCCCTGGATCTTCCGCCTGTTCAGGCACGGGCTCATCAACGTCCACCCATCCCTGCTCCCGAGGCACCGGGGGCCCGCACCGGTCCAGGGCGCGATACTCGCCGGCGACAGGGAGACGGGCGTCAGCATCATGCGGCTCGACGAAGGGATGGACACCGGCGACGTCCTGCTCGCCGAGTCCTGCCCGCTTCGTCCGGACGAGACCGCCGGCGAGCTGGAGGAGAGGCTGTCGCTCATGGCCCCGCCCCTGCTCCTGCGGGCGCTCGACGGAATCGAGGCTGGCACGGAAAGGGCCGTGCCGCAGGACGGCTCGAAGGCCACGGGCACGCGCATGCTGGCCAAGGAGGACGGCGCAATCGACTGGAACCTCGGCGCGGCCGCGATTCACAGGCTGGTCATGGCCGCCAATCCGTGGCCCGGGGCGATCACATCGTTCCGGGGCGAGGACCTCCACGTGTGGCGGAGCGCCGCAATCGAAGGGCCCGGCGGCCCTCCGGGGGCCCTGTTCTTCCCCTCGCGCGACAGGCTCGCGGCGCGGGCGGGATCCGGAGCTCTCGAGATACTCGAGGTCCAGCGGCCGGGGAAAAGGCGGCTCTCAGCCGCGGACTTCCGGAACGGGTCGAGAATCGCCCCGGGGGAGACGCTCAAGTGAAACAGTCCAAACGGTACCTCGTGCAGATCCTGGGCGAGAGGGGCATCATGGCGAGCCGCAGGCTCGGCCAGTGCTTCCTGGTGGACGGCAACCTGCTCGGGATAATGGCCGATGCCGCGGACCTCGGACCCGCGGACTTCGTGCTCGAGGTGGGGACCGGCACGGGGCAGCTGACGGAGATGCTCGCCGCCGACTCGGGAACCGTCCTGACGGTGGAAATAGACAGGGAGCTGTGCGCAATCGCGAGGGAGAACCTCGAGGGACTGGGGAACGTCGAGATAATCAACGCCGACGCCCTCGACGGGAAGAGGCGCATCAATCCGCTGATTGAGTCCAGGATTGAGGAGGCCGCGGGATCCTGCGGCGCGCTGAAGATGGTCTCGAACCTGCCCTACAACATCGCCCTTCCGGTAATCCAGAACCTCCTCGAGGGCCGAGCCCGCTGGGAGCGCATGGTGGTGACGGTGCAGAAGGAGTTCGCCGAGAAGATGACCGCCTGCCCGGGGTCCCAGTCCTACGGGGCGTTCTCGGTCGCATTCCAGGCCAGGGCCTCGGCGGAGGTATTCCGGGCGCTCAAACCTTCCGTTTTCTGGCCCAGGCCGAACGTGGACTCGGCAATGGTCGTCGTGACCCCGCACGCGGCCCTCTTCGAAGGCGTGGAAAGCGGGCTGTTCAGGGAGGTCGTGGCGGCAGCGTTCTCCCAGCGCAGGAAGAAGCTCGCCAACTCCCTGCGCGACTGGCTGTCGGGAATGGGGCTCGACGCGGTGGACCTGCTCATCGAAGCCGGAGTGGACCCGTTCCTGAGGCCCGGCGACCTCTCCGCGGAGCAGTATGCGGCCATAACCCGTTCGCTGGCGGATTGATGCGCGCTCGGGACGGCCAGCCATGCCCGTCCCGCGGCCCCTTCCCGGAGGGCCCGCAGGCGCCCTCCCGCGCGGCATGGAAGGCTGCGGGGGGCGGGGAAAAAGGGCCGCCGCTCCTTGACTTTGGGCGGAAGATATATATAATTAAAGATTTCTGGGCTTTTCACGCCTTTAGTTTTTCCATGGAAAGGCCGCGGCGTGGGCGGAATCGCGGAGGAGGACATAGACCGGGTCAAAGCCTCGACTGACATAGTCGAGCTCATAGGCAGGTTCGTCCCCCTCAAGAAGGCTGGCAGGAATTTCGTGGGCATGTGCCCGTTCCACGCCGAGACTTCGCCGTCGTTCAACGTCAACCCCGAGCGGCAGATATTCAAGTGTTTCGGCTGCGGGAAGGCCGGGAACGTGTTCTCTTTCCTGATGGAATACAACAAGATGGAGTTCCCCCAGGCCGTCCGCGCGCTCGCGGAGGAATGCGGCGTCGAAATCGAGCAGTCCCGCGGCGAAGACAGGGCCCGGGCGGACCAGAGGAAAGCCGTCTACGCCGCCGCGGAATTCGCCCAGTCCTTCTTCCGCCGCTCTCTCCTCTCCTCGCAGGGCGGCGAGGCCAGGAAATACCTGCTGTCCAGGGGGATATCCGAGGAGACCTCCGAAAGCTTCGGACTGGGATTCTCCCCGGACGACTGGTCCGCGCTGGTCGACGCCGCCGCAGCCAGGGGCATTGGGCCCGACACGCTGGAGAAGGCGGGCCTCGCGATTCCGCGGCAGAAGGGCGACGGCCATTACGACAGGTTCCGCGGCAGAGTCGTGTTCCCGATACAGGACGCGCAGGGCAAGGTGCTGGGTTTCGGGGGCAGGATTATCGCCGGCGACGGCCCCAAGTACATCAATTCGCCGGAAACCCCCATCTACCGCAAGGGGACGGTGCTGTACGGCCTGAACGTCGCGCGCCACAACAACCCCGAGGAGTCCGGCCTCATAATCATGGAGGGCTACACGGACGTGATTGCCGCGCACCAGGCCGGTTTCAGGAACGCCGTCGCTTCCCTGGGCACGGCCCTGACCTCCGAGCAGGCCTCGCTCGCCCGCAGGTTCACGCGCAGGATTTCGCTGATGTACGACTCCGACCCGCCCGGCCGGACCGCGATGGAAAGGGCCGTCGAGGTGCTGGCCGCCGCGGATTTGGACGCCCGGGTCGCCGTCATCCCCGGATCCAAGGACCCCGCGGATTTCCTGGCCGTCAACCCGCCGAAGGCTTTCGCCGACCTCCTCTCGTCCGCGCCGGACACCTTCGAGTTCAGGCTGGCGGAAATCAAGGCCAGGCTCGACCTGACGACCATCGGCGGGAGGGCCCAGGCGGTGGATGATCTCATCGGGCTCGCCACGGCGTCCCGCAACCCCGTCCAGAGGCAGCTCACGATTAAACGGATTGCCGACGCCGTGGGAACCACCGAGGCGGCGGTGGCCCAGCGGGCGTCCGCCGAGCGGAGCCCGGGCCCTGCCCGGGCGGCGGAAGCCCCTGCTCCGGATAAATGCTCCACTTCGAGAATAGAGGCGGACATAATCGAGGCGCTGATTTGCGACAACAGGCTGATAGATTCCGCGTCGGGGGAATTCCCCGCGGAGAACTTCCGCGACCGCGAGCTCAGGGAGGCGGCCGAGACGATTTACAGCCTTCGCGGGCAGGGCCGCATGGTCGGGATTTCGGACGTCCTCAGGTCGACGCCGAGGGGCATCCTCTCGGAGATCGTGGACCGCATCGCATGCTCGGACGGGGCGCGGCAGCGGGACTTCGAGTCCCAGTACCGCAACAGCCTGTCGAGGCTCGACAGGTATTTCAGGCAGCAGCGCATCGAAGAGGTGAAGAGGGACCTCCGGCGCGCCGAGAGCGCCGGCGACAACGTGCTCAAGGATGAACTTCTGAGGAGGCTCCAGGGGCTGGTCTGCCCCGGGCAGCCTCCCGGGAAAAACATAGGCAAGGACTGACATGGAGAACATCCCGAAGGAGATAAACGTCCTCATAACCGAGGGCAAGCGCAAGGGATTCGTCACGTACGAGGAGATGAACCGGATCCTCCCCGCGGACCTGGTCTCGCCGGACAAAATCGACTCAATCCTCATGATCATCGACGACCTGGGCATAGAAATCCTGGGCGAGGCCGAGGTCGAAGGGAGGGCCCAGCAGAAAGAGGAGGAGGAGAAGGTCGACTTCGACCGCAAGGCGCCCAAGAAGATCGACGACCCCGTCAGGATGTATCTCACGCAGATGGGCGAAATCCCCCTGCTTTCGCGCGACGAGGAAATCAGCATCGCCAAGGAAATCGACCTGACCCGCACGAGGTTCCGCAAGCAAATCCTCAGCTCCGAGATGGGCCAGTCCGAGGCTCTCCGAATCCTGAGGGAGGTGAGCCAGGGCAAGCTGGCCTTCGACAGGACGCTCAAAATCACCACCTCGGGCGGGCTGGACAAGACGGAGATCTCGGAGCGCCTGCCGGAAAACATCAAGACGCTGTCGGAGCTGCTCGAGTGGAACCGGCGGGACTACGAGAAGATGCGCGAGAACTTCGCGGACAAGGAAAACCGCGGCGCATCGTGGTCGAAAATCCGGAACCGCCAGAGGCGGTGCAGAATCCTGCTCGAAGAGCTCAACATCCAGACCAAGAAGGTGAAGCCGCTCATGAGCAGGCTGAAGGACGTGGCCGACCGCATGACGGGCCTTCTGAGGGAGATTCGCAGGCTCAAGAAGACGGCGGGCAGCAAGCGCAAGCTCTCCGAACTCCGGGGCCTCCTGCAGGGCCTCGTCGACGTCGCCATGGAGGCGCCCGGGGAGCTCAGGCGCAGGGTCGCGGAGATTTACGCGCGCTACCAGGAATACGAGGTAGCCAAGCGCGAGCTCTCCAGCGGCAACCTGAGGCTCGTCGTGAGCATCGCGAAGAAGTACCGCAACCGCGGCCTCTCCTTCCTCGACCTCATCCAGGAAGGCAACACCGGCCTCATGAAGGCGGTCGAGAAGTACGAGTACCAGAGGGGATACAAGTTCTCCACCTACGCCACGTGGTGGATTCGCCAGGCAATCACGAGGTCCATAGCCGACCAGGCAAGGACCATCAGAATCCCGGTCCACATGATTGAGACCATGACCAAAATCCGGAACGTGACCAAGAAGCTCGTGCAGAAGAAGGGCAGGGAGCCGACGGTCGAGGAAATCGCGCAGGCCGCCGGGATTTCCATCGACGAGACCAAGCGGGTCATGAAGATTTCCAAGCACCCGATTTCGCTTGACCGTCCGATAGGCGAGAGCGACGATTCCTACTTCGGCGATTTCATAGAGGACGAAGGCGCCGAATCGCCGGTGAACGCTGCTACCCACGAGATGCTCAAGGACAAAATCGAGAAGGTGCTGCAGACGCTGACGTTCAGGGAAAGGGAAATCATCAAGCTCCGCTACGGAATCGGCGACGGCTACACCTACACGCTCGAGGAAGTCGGGAGGATTTTCAAGGTCACCCGCGAGAGGGTCAGGCAGATTGAGGCGAAGGCCGTGAGGAAGCTGCAGCACCCGGTACGCAGCCGGAAGCTTGCCGGGTTCCTGGAGGGGAAGCGCTTCGACGAATCGGAGGAATGACCGCAGACCGTTTCTTTTAAGTGGCTCAGATGGCGGGAATCATTGAAACCCTGAGGAAGATCCAGGGCATCGACGCGGAAATAGCGAAGCTCAAGGCGGAACTCGACCGCTGGCCCGCCATAGTCGCCGAGAAGAACAAGGACGTGGAGAACGCCCGCAAGGCGGTGGAAGAGAAGGCCGCGGAAATCAAGGCGACCAAAGTCGAGGCCGAGGGGCAGGAGCTGAAGCTCAAGTCCGGCGAGGCCGACGTCGGCAAGGTCAAGGGAAACCTCCTCAAGGTCAAGACCAACCGCGAATACGAGGCCGTGCTCAAGGAAATCGAGGGCCTGAAGGCCGAAAACTCCGTCATAGAAGAGAAGATTATCGGCCTCCTCGACAGGATTCAGTCCTTCGAAACGGAGATTAGGGAGCTCAAGGCGGAGCAGAAGCGGGCCGAGGGCGAGGTCGCGGAGCAGCAGAAGCAGGCCCGCGCCGATTGCTCCGAAATCGAGGCCGAAATCAAGGTGCTCGAGGATCGCAGGCGCGAGAGCTCCACAGGGGTCTCCTCCGACGTCCTGGACCAGTACGAGCGCATCCTCC
>JBFZBV010000571.1:0-4144 GCA_041308285.1 Planctomycetota bacterium
CTCGGACATCAACCCCGTCGTCCCCGCTCCGCTCGAGTCGGTGGTGCTCAAGGCCATGCGCCGCGATCCCGAGGAAAGGTACGCGTCGGCGTCGGACATGAGGAGGGACCTCGAGAAATACCTGAAGGGCGAGAACGTCTCGGCGTCGAACAGCGCGCTCTTCGGGCCGCTCGCGTCGAAGATAGCCTCGCCGCGGAACCTCGCGGCGGCCGCGTTCGCCATGGCGGCTTTCGTGCCGTTCCTCGTCCCCTTCGCGCTCAGGAACGCGGGCGCGCCGTCTCGCGAATCGGTCAGGACCGAGAGGATGGTCAGGCACAGGATAGACGCGGCCAGGGAGTACCTGAAGAAGGACCTGAGGACCGCGGCGGAGGCGCAGTTCGCCGCCGCCGAGGACGCCGCGAACGGGACCCTCGCGCAGACGCTGCTGGACATCGAGAAGCACGACCTCATGGACAACCGGAGGATCATAGCGGAGCAGCTCCTGTCGAAGGTTGCCGCCTCGCTCAAGTCGAACGACCTCGCGGGGGCCGAGGAGGCGATGTCCGGCTTCAAGGCGCTGAGGATTGAGGAGGGGGGCATTCTGGAGCGGGCCGCTACGCTCGGGGGCAAGGTCGCATCGGCGAGGCGCAACGCCGACGAGGACCGGGCGGCCTACGCGGCCATAAAGAAGGCCTCGGCCGCTCCGGCGGACAGGGCGGCGAGGGCCGCGGCGCTCCAGAAGTACCTCGACAAGTTCCCTTCGGGAAGCAGGGCCAGGGAGGCGAAGGCCGAGCTCGAGAAGATGTTCCCGCTCTACCTTCCGGGGATTTCGCTGGGCCCGACGGGCAGGAACTTCTTCAACGCCGCGGACAGGGCCGAACTCGTGTTCGTCCCCGCCGGCGGCTTCATAATGGGCAGCGACATGGGGTACTCGGACGAGAAGCCGGAGCACAGGCCCGTCCTCGACTCCTTCTACATCTACAAGTACGAGGTCACCAACAGGACGTTCGCGCTCTTCCTGAACAGCCTCAAGTCCGCCGAGGAGGTGAAGTCCGGCCGGATTGTCGACCCCGAGGCGATGAAGGCGGATTTCACGTCCGTGGACGGGAAGTGGGCGGCCGCGCCGGGCAGGGAGGACCATCCCGCCGTCAACGTGACGTGGTTCGGCGCCGAGGCGTACTCAAGGTGGGCGGGCGCGCAGCTCCCGACCGAAGCGCAGTGGGAGAAGGCAGCCAGGGGCGAGGGCGGCAACGTCTACCCCTGGGGATTGACCTGGGAAAGGAAGAACCTCAACAGCCTCTCCCTCTGGGCGGACAGGGATCTCGACGCAAGGTGGTTCGACACCATCGGGGTGGCGGAGAGAATCGAGCTGCTCGGCAAGGCCGCCACCACGCCGACGGGCAGGTTCGTGGCGGGAATGTCCGCGTTCGGCTGCTACGACATGTCCGGGAACGTCTGGGAATGGTGCAGGGACTCCTACGACCGCGGATACTATTCGAGCAAGTCCAGGTCCCAGCTCAACCCCCTGAACAATTTCGATTCCGGCCAGCGGGTCCTCAGGGGCGGATCCTTCATGTCCGCAAAGGAGGACTGCAGGTCGTCCCAGAGGAAGAAGAAGGAGCCTGGATCGTGGTACAGGGACATCGGGTTCCGCTGCGTGAGGGATTCCTCATAACCCGGACGAGCCGGAACCAAAAAGGGAGGGCTCGTCCGGGTTATACCACGCGCTGCGCGCGTGAAGATTGGAATAGTTGAATTTTCGAAAATGCGCCATAACAATAATAAAATGTCGAAGTGACTAATCGGGCCGGACGCGAATCCCATTTGAATATCTCGAAACATCCACGATCACGGCAATCCGCCTTCGCTTTGATGTATTGTGTGCAGCTTCGGCGGACAGGCTCCGTGCCGTGGCTACATGGACGCTCCCGCGGATGTAGCCGCCCCACTCTGCTGGGGCGGATATGCGACGATCACGGCGACGGGGCGCCGCGGCTGCATCGATTGCCTCCGGAGGGCCCGGCTCCGCCGGGCCTGCATTCCAACCGTCCGATTGGCAGTGATGGTGGGGCGGCCTAAAGCCAAATTGGCTGGAATCAGCGGAAGCAGGCCATTCTGGCAGACCCCGAGCCCCCCTTGGCTTTGCGCACAACATGTTATCCCTGATGGATTTGCGCTCGCAGAGCGTTCCGGCACGTTTTTTGATATTTGCACTTATGGATTGAAATACTAAGCGAATCGAAAGGAGGTGCTTATGAACTTCAATCTATTCAATTTGCTCAGGGACCTGTCGGAGATGAAGGGCGAGATGAACCGGCTGTTCGGTTCCTTCGGATCAATGCGTGACAGGTCCGGGGTATCGGCTGCTGTCAACCTCTACGAGAGTCCTGAGCAGTACTTCGTCGTGATGCAGGCGCCCGGGGCCGGCAAGGACAGGTTCGAGGTGTCGCTCAAGGGGCAGAGCCTCGTGGTCAAGGGGGAGGTCCCCTCGAGCATGCCCGAGGGCGCGGATCTGCACCGCTGCGAACGCTCCTGCGGGGAGTTCCAGAGGTTCGTGGAACTGCCCGGCCTGGTCAATCCCTCGAAGGTGGACGCGTCCTTCAGGGACGGGCTCCTCACAATCTCGGTCGACAAGGCCGAGGAGCAGAAGCCGAAGCAGATAAAGGTTCAAATCGCGTAGTCGCCGGCGGATTCCGCAGGCTGAAAGGAGGGATGAATGGACGCTCCGAAGAAGAAGGAAGTCGAGAGGGCCGAAGTCGAAAGGACCGTGGACAAGCCCCATTTCTCGCCGTACGTCGAAATCTACGAGAGCGGCGACGGGCTCCACCTGTCGGCGGAGATGCCGGGAGTGGCGAAGGAAAGCCTGGAAGTCAGCGTCGACAAGGGAATCCTTTCCATAAGGGGCGAGTCGAGGCTGTCCCTGCCCGAATCGGCGAAGCCCATATACAGCGAGTTCGAGGAGGGCGTGTTCTACAGGGCCTTCGACCTCGCCGAGGATCTCGACCCGGAGAAGATTGAGGCCAAGCTCGAAAACGGGATGCTCACCCTCGCGATTCCCAAGTCGGAGAGGGCGAGGAGCAGGAAGATTGAAATCAGGTGATCCGCCGCGGGCCGGCGAATCCGGAAAGGAGGTGCGCAAATGAACATCATTCCATGGAGGAAAAAGGACGATTCGATGCATCCGCTCCAGAAGCAGATGAACTCGATGTTCGAAAGCTTCTTCAAGGGATTCGACCTCGACATCTCGGGGGGCGGGTTCAGCCCCGCGCTGGACGTCAACGAGACGCCCGAGGCCGTGATAGTCAAGGCCGAGATTCCCGGCATACCGGTCAAGGACGTCGACATCTCCCTGACGGGCGACGTGCTGACAATCAGCGGAGAGAAGAAGGACGAGAAGGAAGAGAAGGGGGAGAACTACCACCGCGTGGAGCGATCCTTCGGGTCGTTCCGAAGGTCCGTGAGCCTCCCCTCGTACATAGACGCCGCCAAGGTCGAGGCTTCGGCAAAGGACGGGATTCTCACGATTACAATCGGCAAGAAGCCCGAGGTCAAGCCCAGGAAAATCGACGTCAAGGTCAGGTGACCCGGCCGGTATTGGAGGTCGCCCCCGGCCCGAGGGCCGGGGGCGTTCGCTTTCCTCAGATTGCGCTTTCCGGGGTTCCGGTCTCCCGGGAGCCCGGAGCCCGGGTCAATTGTTGAAGTTCTGGTTCATGTAGTCGATTACCGACGCGAGCTTCTCTGCGACTTTGCTGAAATCCACCTTGGAGTTGATGCTCTTCACCGCCGCGAGATCCATCTTGAACGGGCCCTTTGCCGCGATTTTCGCGTCCGGCCGGACCGGCACCTGTACGGAGTCGCCCTCGGCGAGCTTGAGCTCGGTCTCCTTCTTGAGGAGGTAATCGATGAACTTCCTGGCGTTGTCCGGATTGGGGCCTCCGGCAACCAGCGCGACCGAGTGCGGGATGAGGAGGGTGCCCGTCTGGCCCTCGCCCTGGTCCGGGTAGACCACCGTCACGGGCTTGCCCTGCTTTATCGCGACGTTCGCGTCGTTGGTGTCCGTCCAGCCCCAGCACAGCTCTCCGGACGACACCAAATCCTTCACCTGCGCGTTGCCGTCGCACAGGCGCACTCCCGAGGCCTTGAGCTTGGAATAGAAGTCCTTCGC
>JBFZBV010000572.1:0-7176 GCA_041308285.1 Planctomycetota bacterium
GCAGCGACCAGCCTCCCTCCCATCTTCTGGAGGAGTCGGGCGGACCAGGATCCCACGTTCCCGAATCCCTGCACGATGAACGTCGATCCCTTGAGCGGGAATCCGTTGTTCTTCGCCCACATCTCGATGTGGTTCACCACGCCCTGGCCCGTGGCCTTGTCGCGGCCGATGCTGCCGCCGGATTCGATGGGCTTGCCCGTCACCACGTGGATGTTCTTGTTGCGTTCCTGCGGGGCCATGGTCGACAGGTACGTGTCGAGGATCCACGCCATGATTTGCGCGTTCGTGTTGACGTCCGGCGCCGGGATGTCGTATTCCGGCCCGATGTTGTTCCCCAGGGCGAAGGTGAACCGCCTCGAGATCCTCTCGAGCTCGGAGCGGCTGAACTGCGCCGGGTCGCACTGGATGCCGCCCTTGGCACCGCCGAACGGGATGTCGTTGATTGCCGATTTCCACGTCATCCACGTCGCGAGCGCGCGCACTTCGTCGATGTTCACCGCCGGGTGGAACCGCAACCCCCCCTTGTACGGCCCCAGCGCGCAGTTGTGCTGCACCCGGTAGCCCGTGAAAATCCTGACCCGCCCGTCGTCCATCCTCACGGGGAAATTCACGACGATTTCGTTCGTGGGCTGCTTCAGGATGTTGCGGATGTCTATCGGCAGCTTCATCAGGTCCGCGGCCTTGTCGAACTGGTCCAGGACGTTCTGAAACAGCGAGCTCGCCTTCTCGGCCTTTCGCTCCGTCTTCGGCATCTCTTCGGTCTTGATTGTCGGCATGGCTGGATGTCCTTCAACAATCCCAGGCGCGCCTTCGCGAAGAAGGCAGCGCCATGCTTGAGGATTCGGGCCGTGAGGCCCGTCGTCTCCCATGAGACGAAACACCCGAGTCCTAGCAATCCCCGTACCATCGAGGACCGGCCGGGCACGGCCGGTGCCGGCTTCCGGCATGCTATATGGCGGCCTTTCCGCGGGGCGCGACGATTGACGAGGACGGCCCGGCAGGCGCGCCGGCCGGGCCCGCGAAGGTTGCATCTGGCAACAAGGCGTTGCTTTTCGCATCGGCTGAGGGGGAGCGCGAACCCGCTCCCATGCCGGCGGCCTGTCCCCCATTATTGGGGCTGCCGTGCGGCGGATGCGTCCGGGAAAAGGCACGCCGCTTGCTCTGTGTGATCAGGTTCATTTGGAGGAAAGAAGATGAACAGGGATCCGTTCGAAGACCTGCAGGACTGGGGCAAGGTCCTTGAAACGATGGAGCAGATGAAGAGGGACTGCTGCCTGGACGACAACCAGAATGGGCTCATCAGGATTCTGAGATACACGCGCAACTGGAGGCTTCGGGAGTCCGCGCTCGAATACGCCGCGCTGCTTAAGAAGCCGGGCGCGGAAATCGTGTCCGCGGTCCTCGAAATGCTCGAGGACGGAAAGCTCTACTGCGACGCGCGGATACTCGCCGCCAACGCCCTCGGAGCCATGGCCGTCCAGTTGACGAAGTCCGACGGCCGGCCCCGCGGCGGACCGGTCAATCTGATTCTGGAGAAGATGCGCATGCTGTTGAATTCGCCCGAGCCGCCCGTCCTGCACGATGCAATCAGGAAGTCGGCGGCGGCGATTGACGCCAAGGATGCGCGGTAGGCCGCAGCCGGCCGCCGCGGATGATTAAGGAGGCTCGCATGATTCTCGGAATACCCAAGGAAATCATGAAGGATGAGAAGAGGGTGGCGGCCCTTCCTGAGAATGTGGCGGCCTACGTGAAAATGGGCTTCAAGGTCATTGTGGAGGCATCGGCCGGCGAGGGCGCGCTGCGCGACGACGCGGAGTACGTCAAGGCCGGCGCCTCCATCGCGAAAGACGCGGCGGAGCTCTTTTCGCAGGCCGACGTGGTAATCAAGGTGAAGCAGCCCGGCCCCAATTCCGCGACGAACAAGCACGAAGTCGACATGCTGAAGAAGGGCGCAATCCTCGTCACGTTCCTGCACCCCGCCGCCCCAGGAAACCACGACATGATTCGCAGGCTCCGCGACTCCGGCGCGACCTCGTTCACCATGGACGGCATTCCGAGGACCTCCAGGGCGCAGACCATGGACGCCCTCACTTCCATGAGCACCGTGACCGGATACAAGTCCGTCATCATGGCCGCGAGCCACCTGCCCAAGTTCCTCCCCATGATCGGGACGGCCATCGGCTCGATAAAGCCCGCCACGGTCCTGGTCGTGGGCGCCGGCGTGGTCGGGCTCCAGGCCGTCGCCACAGCGAAGAGGCTCGGGGCCGTGGTCAAGGCCATGGACATCAGGGCCGAGGCCGCGGAGAGCGCGAAGAGCCTCGGGGCCAAGATAGAGGCCTTCGACGTGCCGCGCGAAATCGCCGCAGGGGAGGGCGGATACGCGAAGCCCCTTCCCAAGGACTGGCTTGAGAAGGAACGTGCGGTCCTGGCCCCCGCGGTCGCCTCGGCCGACATCGTCATACTCAGCGCGCTCGTGCCCAGCGAGGAGGCGCCCGTGCTCGTGACCGCGGAAATGGTGGCCAAGATGGCACGCGGGTCCGTGATTGTCGACGTCTCGATTGACCAGGGAGGCAACTGCGCGCTCACGAAACCCGGGGAAATCTCCAGGACCAGCGGCGTGGTAATCTGCGGCCTGCAGAACATCCCCGGCTCCATGCCCGTGCACTCGTCCTGGCTCTACGCGAACAACATGGTGCATTTCATCCAGAACCTATTCAAGAAGGGCCTGAAGGAGCCCGACTGGGACGACGACATCGCCAGGAGCGCGCTCGTGACGCGGAACCGCGAGATCCGCCATCAGGGGGCGCTTAGGGCCATGGAAACCTCGAAGGAGAAGGGCCGCTGATGGCTGATTTCCTCGTGATGGCCGGCACACTCGTGTTCTCCTTCGCCGTGGGATACGCGCTCATCAGGAGGATTCCCGCGCTCCTGCACACTCCGCTCATGTCCATGACCAACGCGGTGTCGGCCATTACCATCCTCGGGGCGCTTCTGCTCTTCGCCGAGGAGACCGGATCGCTCGAAACGGCGCTCGGCGCTGCTGCGGTGGCCCTCGCCATGTTCAACCTCGCGGGAGGGCTCGCGATTACCGACCGGATGCTGAGGCTCTTCCGCAAGGCCCGCAAGGCCGGTGAAGCCCGCGCGGAAAGCGCCGGGCAGGGCCGGGCGGAGGTGGGCGGCTGATGCATCCGGCGCTGGCCACGGTCATCGAAGTCGCGATTGTCCTGTGCCTCCTCGCGGCCTTCTGGAGGTTCAGGTCGCCTCTGACCGCCCGGGGCGCCAACGGCATGGCCGCCGGCGCCCTGGCGGCCGCAATCGCAATCGTGCTGGTCCGGCAGCCGCCGGCCTCCGCGTGGGCCCCGCTTGCCGCTTTCGCAGCAGGCATGGCCGTGGGCTGCGCCGTGGCCTTCGCCGTCAGCATGATCCAGATTCCCGCCATGGTGGCCTTCCAGCACGGCGCGGGAGGCGTCGCGGCTTTCCTCGTCTCGTACGTCGAGCTCTCGCGCGGGCTGGGTTCGGCTTCCGCCGTGAACTCGGTCTCGGGTTTCGCGGGCCTTGTAATCGGAGCAGGCACGTTCAGCGCCAGCATGCTCGCGGCCGCCAAGCTCGCGAACATCCTCCGGGGGAGGCCCACGCGTTTCCCCGCGCACGGCCTGATGCTGATGGTCCTGATTGCGGCCCTTGTCCCCCTCTGCATAGGGGCGTGGACCTCCGATGGCTGGGCAAGGCACGCGTTCCTCACCGCCATGGTGCTCGACGCCGCAGTCACCGGCCTGCTTTTCGCCGTCCGCATCGGCGGCGCGGACATGCCCGTGCTCATATCGTTCCTGAACGCCTCGGCGGGCCTCGCGGCCGCGTTCTGCGGCGTCGCGGTCCAGAGCAGGCTCCTCATGGCCGCCGGCGCCACGGTCGCCTCCTCAGGATCCGTCCTCACGCACATAATGTGCGTCGGCATGAACCGCAGCCTCCTGAACGTGCTCTGGAGCGGGAATGCCCCCCAGCCCAAGCCGAAACCCGCCCAGGCCCGGCCTGCAGGGCAGCCGCCCGCCGCCGCGATCGCAGGCTCCGCCCCGGCGGCGCAGCCCGCTTCGCCGCTCGAGAGGGCGGCCGCGCTCCTGCGCGGGGCCAAGCGAGTCGTAATCGTCCCGGGCTACGGCATGGCCCTGGCCAACGCCCAGGGCCGCGTGGCGGAACTGGCCCGCAGACTCGAAAAGCAGGGCAAGGAAGTCCTGTTCGCAATCCACCCGGTTGCCGGCAGGATGCCGGGGCACATGAACGTGCTCCTCGCCGAGGCAGAGGTGGACTACGAGAAGCTGAGGGAGATGGACGAAATAAATCCCATGCTCCCGGAAGTCGACGCCGTGCTCATCGTGGGAGCGTGCGACGTCGTGAATCCCGCTGCAATCGGGGCGGAAGGGACCCCCATCTCCGGCATGCCCATCATCCGCGTGCACGAGGCCCGGGCCGTCGTGGTGTGCAACCTCGACGACCGGCCGGGCTACTCCGGCGTGGAGAACCCACTGTACGACGACCCGAGGACGGTCATGCTCCTCGGCGACGCGGCCGCCACAATGTCCCGCCTCGCCGATGCGGCCGGCCGTGCGTAGAAATTGACTGACAGCTCCTGCCGGAATACCATGCTGAAGTTCAGCTTCGCGTCTTCGAGGGCGCCCTGGCAGGAGAATGCGCGGATGGACTTCCGTCGCGTCAGCATAGTGCTCATAACCTCATTCGTCCTGATGACGTCCATCCCCTTCTGCATGTTCATCGCGTTCCTCAAGCTCGAGACGGACGGCTTCGCGCGCGAGAACGTCGCTGAACACCTGGACGGCCTCGCGGAAAAGGGGGACCTCCTGGTGCAGAGCTACATGAGGGAGCGGATTTCCGACCTCAGGCTCGTCGCCAGGATGATGACCCTGCCGCCAAGGACGGGATCCGTCGACCTGGGGAAATCCTTCGGGCTGATGCGCACTTTCTACGGGTCCTACTGCGAGTTCTTCGTCCTGGACCCGTCCGGGGGCATCCTGTTCTCGGAAGGCGGATTCCCGTCCGGGCCGGGAGCGCCGTCCCTCCTGAAGGGGTCCCTGGACGGCGGCGAGCACGTAAGCGACGTGTTCCTCTACTCGAACGAACGGTTCCCGGCGGTCGTGGTCACGGTTCCGGTCCGGGCCGACGACGGGGCCTTGACGGGCGTCGTGGGAGCCGTGGTCGATTTCCGCACAATCGACTCCTCGCTCCAGCAGTCCGGCATCGGCAGGACCGGCGAGGTGTACCTGGTCAACAGGGACGGGTTCTTCATCACAGGGAGCAGGCTGGGCGCGAAGGTGCTCATCGACAGAATCCCCGCCTCGGACGCGGACAGGCTGGGAAGGCGGGCGGAGGTGTTCGAGCACCTGGACTACAGGGGCAAGCGCGTGTTCTGCCTTCAGCGCGCGCTGCTGGACGGCAGATGGTTCATCGTGGCGGAGCAGGACATGGAAGAGGCCATGGGCCCCCTGGCGGGCCTGGGCAGCGTCCTCATCGCCATGGGGGGCGTCAGCCTTTCCGCCCTCGTCCTGATGGCCGTCCTGGTCTCGCGGAGGATTGTCCGCTTCCTCGAGCGCGCATACAGGCACGAGAGGGAAATGGAGTTCCTGGTCATGCAGAAGGAGCGGCTCGCCGCCATGGGCCTGCTGACGGCTGGAATCGCCCACGAAATAAACACGCCTCTCGCCAACGCGCTGCTCTATACCCAGATGGTCCAGAGGGAACTGGGCGACGCGGACGCCGGCAAGAAGGAGAAGCTGTCCGTCGTCGAGGAGGAAATCAGGCAGGGCGGGCACATCGTGCACAACCTGCTCGCCCTTTCCCGGCAGACGGAGGCCGGATCCGCGGATATCGACGTCGGGGATGTGCTCTCGAGGCTCCTCGATCTGACCGAACCGGTATGCCGGGCTCACGGCGTCAGCGTCTCCAGGGACATCCAGGCGGGGCTCCCGCGCGTCAGGGCCGACGCCAGCGCGCTCCAGCAGGTGTTCACGAACATAATGGCGAACGCCCTCGACGCGATGCCGGACGGCGGCGCCCTCAAGGTGGCTTCGCGCCACTCGCCCGTGCTCGGCAAGATTATCGTCGACATCACGGATTCCGGGGTCGGAATACCGGCCGAAAACATCCCGCACATCTTCGACCCGTTCTTCACAACGAAAAAGCACGGCGAAAGCCTCGGACTCGGCCTCTTCATGAGCTACGAGATGGTCCGCCGCATGGGCGGGAACATACGCGTCGTCAGCGAGACCGACCCGGCGTCGGCCTCGAGAGGCACCATGTTCTCGGTCGAGCTCCCGGCGAAGGCCGAAGCGCCGGGCGGGGGGAAAGCCTGATGAAGGGATCTCCGGTCCTGATTGTCGAGGACGACCGCAACCTGCGCAGGGCGATGGTGGAGATACTCCGGGGCGAGGGCTGCTCGGCCGAAGCGGCCGAGACGGGCGAAGAAGCGCTCGAAGCCCTGAGACGGAAGAGCTTCGATTTGATTGTCACCGATCTCAAGCTGCCCGGCATCGACGGAATGGAGGTCCTGAGGGCCGTGAAGGGCGCAGGTCTCGAGACGAGCGTCATCATGATTACCGCCTACGGCACCGTCGATTCGGCGGTCAGGGCCATGAAGGAGGGCGTCGAGGATTACGTGACCAAGCCCTTCAACCTGGACGAGCTCTGCCTTGTGGTCAGGAAGGTGTTCGAGAAGAGGGACCTCAAGTCCCGGAACAGGAGCCTCCAGGACCAGCTTAAGAAGAAATACGATTTCGACAATTTCATCGGCCGCTGCGAGCCCATGATCGACGTCTTCAAGATGATAAGGAAGATCAAGGACTCCAAGTCGACGATTCTGATCCTGGGCGAGACCGGCACCGGCAAGGAGCTGGTCGCGAGGGCCGTCCATTTCAACAGCAACAGGGCGGCCAGGCCCTTCCTGCCGGTGAACTGCGGCGCACTGAACGAGAACCTCCTCGAGAGCGAGCTGTTCGGCCACGTGAAAGGGTCCTTCACGGGCGCCGTAAGGGACAAGAAGGGGATTTTCGAGGAGGCCGACGGCGGAACAATATTCCTCGACGAAATCGGCGACGTCGGCAAGGGCCTCCAGCAGGTGCTTCTCCGGGTCCTGGAGGAGGGCGAGATCCAGCCCGTGGGATCGACCGA
>JBFZBV010000573.1:0-5601 GCA_041308285.1 Planctomycetota bacterium
CCCACTTCCTCATCCGGTCGAGGACGTCGGACAGGATTTTGACCACCTGGTTCTGGCTCTCTATGGCGTCGGCCGAAGCCTTGAGCTGATCGGCCCTCGCCGCGGCCGTCCTGGCGTTCTCGATGGACTTGAGCGCCTGCTGCGACTTTTCGCCCGCCGCGAGGTCAATCAGCTCGGCCATCTCCCGGAGCGTGCGGACGTAATCCGGGTCGCCGAGCTTGTTGAAGACGACGGTGTCGATGATGGCGAGGAAATCGGCGTTGGCCCGGACCGAGTCGGAGGAGACGCGGCGCTGGGCGATTTCCGACCCCAGCAGGCCCTCCAGGTCCTCGCGGCTCCAGACCTGCTGCTCGCCGAGGGCCTCCCTGAGGGCGGACAGCCGCTCGACGGCGTCCTCCTGGGCCGACTTAATCCTCGATAGCCTGTCGCGCAGCGCAATCATGCGGCTCTCGATTGTCCGCTCGAGCTCCACCTTGGACACGACCTCGATCTGCACCTCCCTCGTCCTGGCCGAGTTCGGCGATGGCGAGGGGCGGAAGTCGTACGCCTCCAGGAGCAGGAGGAACACGTCGCCCTCCTTCGGGGCCGACGCGGCGCCGGAGGACGAGGGGAGCCTCAGAGCCTGAATCTCGACCTGCTTCTCGAAGGAGAACTCCTTCTCGCCGAACTCGGCGGCCGGGACGCCGACGTCCAGGGCCTGCCTCGAATCGGGCTTCTCGGCGGCGCGCCTCAGGAGCATGCGCGCGGACGCGACGCCGTAGTCGTCCTTCATGGTCCCCCTCACCGGCATGACCGCCTGGTCCGTCACCTGTTCGTTGAACCTGGGCCACGTCACGTTCACGAGCGGGGGCTGGTCGGGCACGGCCTTGATTGAGAACCGGGCCGGAATCCTGTTGGACTCGCCCTCCTTCCCAATCAGCACGATTGAGTAGGTCGTGTCGGTCGAGACCTCGAAGGAGGCCCTGATTCTCCCGTCCTCCATGATTCGCGCCGGGATTTCCGCCAGGCCTTTCTTCGAGAACAGAATCGAAGCGGACTTCAGGGGCTTGGTCGATCCGGCGTCGAGCATGACCTGCGTGCCGACCGGCGCTTTGACGTTGCCGTCCGCCTGGTCCCATTCCCCTTCGGGTTTCCCGGACATCTTCGTGTAGGCCGGGTAGGCCAGTTTCGCCCGCAAGTCCGAGAGCTTCGGGGGCACGAGGACCTTCACGGAATGCAAGGCGGATTCGGCGTCGCCGGCCTTCACGGAAAACCTGAAATCCGATACCACGTTCGGGAAGAAGTACTGGAAAGTCGTAGCGTCCAGGCGGACCATGTCCGCCTCGCCTTCGTCGCCGGACTCGAGGAATTCGAACAGCACCCTCACCTTGGAGGGCACCTCCTTGCCAATCTTCACCTTCACGGGCAGGTTCTCGCCCCTCGAAAGCCTGCAATCGGCCGACTGGGGCTCCAGAACGGTGATTTCCGTCCTCTGGGGCCAGTTCATCGATCCCCCGGCCACCCGGTTGAGCCAGACCGACGCGAGTCCGGGGTTGAGGAGCCCGGCCGCGGCCACGGCCGCTGCAGCGGCTGCGCCGAGCCCGAACCTTGCGGCGGCTCCGCCCGTCCCGGCGACGGTCCCGAGGGGCAGGTCGCGCGTTTCGGCCACGGCCTCCGCCGTCACCGCCTCGACCATCTCCCTCGACTGAATCACGTCGAAGTCCGCGCCCTTCCTGCGATCGAACTGGACGGCGGAAATCAGCTTCTCTCCAAGCGCAGGGAAGGCCTGCTCGATTCGCAGCGCGACCTCGTCGTCCGTGATGCGCCTTCCGGCCGGCGCGAGGACCTTCCTGTACGCCGTGAAGGCCACCACGGCGGCGGCGCACGCCAGGAGCACGACCCTGGCACCGGCCGGCAGGATGAGGAAGTAATCCGCCGCGAACAGGAAAAGGCAGGCCCCCGACGCCGATATCAGGGCGCCTCCGGACCCCCGCACGAGGGAGATTGCCTTGAGGCGCCTCCGGAGATGCCCGATTTTCACGTGTATCTCGCTGATTTCCATTCCAGTCCTCAATTCCCGGCTTCGTCCTGCGCCAAGGCGAGCGCGAACGGTCCGGACGAGACCTTGCCCGTCCAGAACCCCACGCCCCTCGTGGACGACTGGTAGACTGCCGTCGCCGTAAACGTCTCGCCGGATCTCAACGCCTGCAGGCCGCCCATCGCTGCGGTGTCGAACAGTTCGGTGCGGGAGGAGCCCGGCGGGAGCCGCACAGGGCCCGTTTCCCCGCCAGGGGGCCTGACTCGGAACGGGCCGAGGTTCACGACGAAGGAGCGTCCGGGCGAGTCGCCCTGCATTTCGAGGGCGAAACTCGGGTACGCAGGGTTGAATCCCCGAATCCACATCTCGGAGCCCGATACGTTCGTGAGAACGACCGCCAGCAGGCCGCCGGTCCCGGGCCTGCCTGCAGCCTCGATAATCAGCGGTCCTGGCGCCATGAATGCGGGCGGAGCCTGCGCGGAACCGGTCGGGGCCACCGAAACGGGCAGTCCCCGGGAGGCGCAGGCCCTGGAACCGGGCTTCAGTTCGGCCGAGCCGCCCGGTCCCGTGATGGACAGGCTGCCCTCGACCAGTTCCACGACCGTCTCGGACGGCGCGGCGGACACGAAGAACTCGGTGCCCTTGACTTCTATCGAGCAGGGGCCCGCCTTCATCGAGAAGGGACGGAAGGCGCGCACGAACATCCTGCCCTCGATTAGAGCCGGAGCCTTCGAACCGAGGCTCAGCCTGCCGTTCTGGAGCAGGGCCATCTCCGCGTCCTCTCCGGCCCGGATGCGGATTAGCCCCCCGGGCCCCGTGCGGACGACTGCGCCCGTCTGCAGGGCGAGCCCCGGGGCGGGCGCACGCTCGAAGGGGCCGGTCCCGGCGCAGACCTCGCCCTGGACGTACACGGGAAGGAATCGCGTGCCGGACTGCGGGTCCCGATTGGGCGAGGCGAGCATTGCGAGGCCCGCGAACACGAGAGCCAGAGCCGCGGCTGCGGAGAAGGCGGCCGCATGCCTCCCGCGGGCCCGGGCGCGGGGCTCTATCCGGGCGAGCAGTTCCGCCAGCATCTCGGGCCGGACCGGCACATCCTCCACGCGGACAGCCGAGACGGTCCTGAGGGTGGCATCCACGGACCTCTGGAGCCCGGAGCACACGGGGCAGCCGCGCACGTGGGCCGCGACGCGCTCGGACTCGCCGGGGTCCAGCTTCCCGGCCACGTGGCCGGCCATGAGGATTTCCGTCTCCCTGCAGCCGATGTTCATCTCGCGCTCATTCCGTGACGTAGCCCTTGAGTCTCGCCCGCAGTTCACGTTCCGCCGAAGCCATGCGGGACTTCACGGTCCCGACCGGGATTTCGAGGATGTCCGCGATGTCCTGGTACTTGAGCCCCTGGAACTCGCTCAGTACGAAAACCACCTGCTTGCGCTCGTCGAGGGAAGCCACGGCCGAGCGAATCCTCTCGCCGAGCTCCTTCACGAGGGCTGCGCCCCGGGGCCCGGGCGACTTGTCCGGGATTCCGGCGCCGTCCCGGGAGTCCTCGTCCTCCGGCAGGGGAAGCGGCCTCACCCGCCTGTCATCGCGCGTCTTTTCGCTAATCCAGAGGTTCTTGGCAATCTGGAACAGGTAGGTGGAGAACCTGGACCGCCCTTCGAACGCGGCGGCGCTGCGCCAGAGCCTGAGGAAGACCTCCTGGACGAAGTCCTGGGTCCTTTCGGCGTCCCAGCAGAGGTGGTAGAAGAACCTCGACATGTGGTTCTTGTAGAGGCCGAAAAGCTCCTCGAAGGCGCCCACTTCGCCATCCCCAATCCTGCGCATGAGTTCGACGTCCCTGCGGTTGTCGAACATCCTTTTCCCTCTCTGTTAGACGCCCGTGATGCCCCAAGGTTCGAAAAAAAGCGCGCTTTCCGCAACTTCAGGCCGCGTCAGGCGTAGCGATACACGAGCTGCACGTTCTTCGCGGCCATGTCCTCCTCGCCCGACCGTCCCTGGGCGAGCTCGAACTCGAAAACCGTGTCCCGGTCGGGCAGGCGGAGGTGCTCGGCATCCGGCGGCAGCTCGGACTTGTGGACGAAAGCGGAGATGTAGGGCGATTCCTCGAGCCTCGTGTCCCGGAGAAGCAGCCCGCCCCGGACGGCTTCCATGAACCTGAAGAAACCGTATCCGCTGTCGTCCTTCCAGGAGTGGCAGACGCCCCTCACGCGCGACCCGATTTTTCCCCATGGCGCGCCGGACGCAGCCGTCGGGACGAGGCCCGGGACGAGATATCCGGACATGAAGAAATCCACTTCGCGCCGCAGCTGGCCCGAAACGTTCATGAACGCGACCAGCTCCACCCTGCACCCCATGTCCTGGAGGGTTTTCACGACCTGCACGAAGTCCCCGTCCCCTGTGACCATGATGACCTTGTCGAGGTGGTCGCCCTGCAGCAGCATGTCGACGGCCATGTCGATGTCGGCGTTGGCCTTGGACGTGCGGTTGCCTTCCTCGTCGACGTAGAACCGGACCTTCTTTTCGACTGCTTTCCAGCCGGCGGACCTGACGGCGCTCAGGAAGTCGAAAAGGCCCGCGCTGTATTCGGGGTCGCTCCTCAGACGGTCCTCGTCGACCGCGAGATAGGTGTTGAGCCTCTGGGCGAGACCGCCGTCGCGAGCTGCGTACTCCCTGAGCACGTCGTACCGCAGGTTGCGTCCCCCGTTCCTCCTTATGTTCTCGGAATCGACAAAAACGCCAATCTTCACCGAAGCCTCCTTGAAGGTCATCGCCGCAGGGGGGGCCCGGCTTCCGCGCACCGTAGCGGAGCCGGAAGGATGGCGGTTCCGGCAAGGGCGGCGGCCGTCCGGAACGCGGGCTTTTGAGTGCGGCGCAAGGTCAGGAACGTGGCTCGCTGAAACAGAAGGGCTGATGAAATGCGCAAACAAACATCCAAACGAACGACATCAATCATCACGAGGCGGCGCCTGTCGGAGGGCGGGCCTCCAGGACCTGTCAGCTCAGCGGGAGGTTGGCCACGAAGGCGAACCTTCCCATCAATTCCCTGTTGTGCGACTCGATTTCCAGGATTTCGTAAATGAGTCTTATATCGGCCTTGCCGGCGTACATGGCCTCTATCTTCTTGTCGAAAAGCGCCCTGTAATAGTCGAGGTCTTCCTCGAGGCTCGTCAGCTCGGCCACGATGTCGGGCACGTTCTTGCGTTTCTTCTTTTCGTCCGCCACGGCCTCGAGGGCTCCCTTGTAGTTGAAGATTGGGACGTAGTCCACGTATTCGAGGCCCCTGCTCAGGAAATCGAAAGCTTCCTCAATCTTTGCGATTTCGGCGGCATGGGCCTTCTGGACTTCTTCCATCTTCCTGGCCGCGGCCGCAATCTGGGCCGCGGCCTGCGCAATCTCCCCTGCGGAAGACTTGAGCTTGCCCTGGAGATCGGAAATCTCCGCATCGGCTTCCATTTTCGCCGCCTTAATTTCGGCGAGCTCGCCCTGGGAATCGGCGAGCTTTCCGGCTAGATCGGCGGCTTCGGTTTCCGCTGTCGCCCTTGCGGCCTTTTCGGCCTCGAGCGCGGACGCCGCGTCTCCGGCGGCCC
>JBFZBV010000574.1:0-4935 GCA_041308285.1 Planctomycetota bacterium
GGATTCGGGATAACGGCTTGACCCTGCGCCGCGGGCCGGCCGAAGCCATTCCCAAGCCGCATCCGCCATGCGGATTCGAGCCCGGGTGGATAGCTCAGCTGGTAGAGCACAGGACTGAAAATCCTGGTGTCGCCGGTTCAATCCCGGCTCCACCCACGAACCTCAGGTTCGATAAGATCCTCTTTTCCTGCGGATTAGCCGCAGTTTCGCGGCCGGGGGTCTCCATCGAAGACCGGTCGCAAGTTTCAGCGTCCTACGGGCCCAAGCCTTCGGCTAGGCCATTGACTCTGTTCCGGAATCTCTTCCGCCGCCCGGATTCGGGCATGCTCCAAACGCCCCGACTGAGCGGGGCGGCTACATCCAAAGCAGGACGTCCACGCAGACACGGCACTCCGTGCCGCTATTGAACTGCTCCCGGCGAAGAGAAGATGATCAAACCGAAGGTTCGGGAGCGTCTCGACTCGAACAGGGGCTCAGCTTCCGATGGGCACCCCGGTACTCCAACCGCCTCCGGCTCCCGGCGAAGAGAAGATGATCAAACCGAAGGTTTGCTAGTCGCCTTTGTAGGCCAGGGAGGGGATGGGCTGGTTCACTCTGACCTTCGAGGTCTGGTCGTCGACGAGCTGGCAGAAGAGGAACTTCTCGTCGAGTCCCGAGGCGAGGTGCCTCAGGAATATTTTTATTTTCGTCGGCAGCATGACGCCGTTGAAGCGCCTGTAGTCCTCGAGGTAGATGAAGAAGTCCCTGTCCGGGTGGTACATGTTGAGGAACTGGTGCACCACGATGCAGACGGGGGTTCCTCCGCGCTTGCCGAGGTAGAACAGGACCGAATCCTCGCCGGACCTGCAGCACTTGACCAGGTCCGCAGGGGGGAACTCCTTGCCGGCCCTGGTGAGCGTCTGCTCGCCGAGGTAGATGAACGACGTCTTGCCGTCGAGGAAGTTTTGCAGGAAAAGCAGGCGCACAATCCGCAGCGCGGCCTTGATTAAGTCGGTCTTCTCGGCGTGGTCCTTGTTCTTCTCGGAGAGCTTCTCCCACCCGCCGGACATCGCCCCGGTCTTCCACCAGAAATCCCGTCCGTCGGATCTGTAGGCCCTCCACCAGGAGGGCGTCATTATCTTGAAGTATACCTTGTCCGGAGCCGTGTGCAGCACCTGGAAAGTGCCCTCCAGTTCGTTCGATCCGTAGGATTTGAAGAGCAGTTCCTGTATCTGCAGGGTGGAGACCTTGTCCGATCCCTGCGGTTCCGAGGGCTTGCCCTGCCATGCGGCGGCCTTCTTGAACGCCTCCTCGGCCTCGGGCTCGCTCTTCACGGCGGCCGGGGGCTTCTCCCCTTCGGCGGCGGCGTCCCCGTCGCCTGTCTTGCCCGCGCCCGCGGCGGCGTCGGCGCCGCCGCCCTTTTCTTCGGCCGGCGCAGGCTGTCCTTGCTGGAGGCAGAGCGCCGCGCAGAGCAGCGCGAAGGCCACGATAGCACGCTTCATCTTCCCTCCGGATGAAAGCCGGTCCTGGGCTGCGCCCGGTGTCCGGCCGCCAGGATACGATAACACCCCTTTAGTCACTTCGTCATTTTATTACTGTATAAATCGAAAGGAATTTTCCCTATGATATCGCATGTCATTGATATCATAGATGTTATAGCGCATTTTATAAAATTCAACTATTCCGCTCTTCACGCGCGCAGCGCGTGGTATAACCCGGGCGAGCCCTCCTTTTTTTTTACGGCTCGTCCGGGTTATACAGGGCCGCAACCAAAACACTCCGCCGAGGCCGGGGCTCCCGTGGACGGCTCGCGCGCCCCCGGCGTCCCGGGCCCGCCCGCGTCCCCTTGAACGGGGGCTCAAAAAGAATTAGATTATGTCATCCGCGAATGCACCCCCCCTGTGCGGAGCCCCGCGGAGGCTCCGGCAAGAACCGCCGAGGTCGAGATGCGTGTGGAACCGCCGTCAGGGCCGGTGAGCAGACAAGCGCGATTCCCGTCCCTGTTTCTCATCCTTGCGGCCGCGGGGGCGTTCGTCCTTCAGGCGGCCGGGGCTGAGGAAGCCGCGCCGCCGGGCGTTCCGGGCCTGTTCCACGCCGACGACCACTTCTGCTCCATGGACTACTTCGAGAGGTCGGGGAACCTGACCGAGGCGGTGTACCACGGCCGCGCGGCCGCGGCCATGTACATCGCAGCCGGGGAATGCCGCACTGCCGGCAGGATACTGCAGAGGGTCTCGGCCATGCTCAGGGCCCTCGGGCTGCGCAACTCGGCCATTGTGGAAATCCGCAGGTCCATCGCAGCGCTCGAGAAGGCCGGGGACGCGCCGGGCATTGCGGTGTCGACGCTGGGACTCGCCCTTCTCAAGGCTTCGGGACCGGTTCCCGCCGAAGGCGTCGCGGACTACGACAAGGCCCTCGTCATGGCGCTGTCCGGCGGCATGCGCGGGCCGAGGCGCACGATTCTGGACGCCGCGCCCGATCTGGCCTCCCGGCTAGCGGCTTCGAGGGCGTTCGAGAGCGCGTTCGCGTTCCTGGGCGGCGTGGCATCGAAATGCGAGGAAGCGGGGTTCACTCCCGCCGCCGAGAAGCTTTTGCTGCTCTGGTACGAGACCGCGGTCAAGGCGGGAAAGAAGGCCGATGCCGAGGCCGCCCTCGGCAGGTTCTCGGACCTGTGCAAGAGGCGCGAATACCCGTTCGGCGTGGCTGAGGCGCTGAAGCTCAGGGGGCTTCTCCTGATTGAGCCTTCCGAGGCGGGCAGGAGGGAGCCGCTGCTCTCGGCCCGCACGCTCTTCGAAACCGAGCTGGCCATGCGCGAGGGTATGGACGACCGGCCCGGGACCGGCTGGGCATGCAACAACCTCGGCTACGTGCTGATGCTCCTGGGCGAATACTCCACGGCCGGCGTCCATCTCGCGCGGGCGGAGAAGACATTCAGGGACCTCTCGCTCGCCGACGGCCTGTCCAAGGCGCTGCACAACCAAATCGACCTCGCTGCGAAGACGGGCGACAACGCGCTCTCGGGCAGGGCCGGAAAGGCGCTCGGGGAGATCAGGAATCTCCCCCTTCCGCGCCAGGAGGACGTGTCCTTCGAACCCGCGAACAAGCGGCTCGCCTATTACATGTTCCTCCGGTCGGGCGACGAGGATCCCGTAGTCGAAATCATCATGGGCGAGGACTCGGTGACTTTCCGGGACGCCGCGTCGGGCGAGGAGTTCAAGCCGATTCCGCTCAAGTGCGAATCCGTGAAGGTGACGGTTTCCTGCCCCGCGCCGATGAAGTGGTTCGAAACGGCTTCAAAGGACGTCGCAAAGAGCGTCTTCTACGTGTTCGGCCCGAGGTACGTGAAATACGGCGATTCGCTAATCTTCCTCGCGAAGGGGGACCGCGCCTATTCCGTCCGCGAAAACAGGCTCGTGAGGCCGGCCGACGGGGCGCAGGTCCAAAAGGGCGGGGACGTGACCGCCAAGCAGGCGGCCGGGGACGCGTATCCGGACCTGTCCGGCCCGGCTGCGGCCCTGGCGACCATGGTGGAATCCCTCAACAGGGGCGCCAGCCCCGGCCCCGGAGGCGGATGGGTGCGGGACGAGAAGGCCTGGCAGACGTTCCAGGACAGCCTCTCCGACTTCGTGCGCCTCGAGATAGACGAGGAATCGTTCCTGGGCACCGCGGAGAAAAGGACCGAGGTGCCCGTCCGGGTCAAGCCCCTGGAGATAAGGGAATTGAAACCATTCTGGGTCAGGCTGCGTTACGAGTACGAGCCGGACGCCGCGAGAACGGCCCTGGGCCGGGAAAAAGCGATGGAACTCCTTGAGAAGCAAGGCCTTTCCGGAACCCACGTCGCGTACGCAATCTTAGAGGGATCCGAGTGGAAAGTCGACTTCCTCGCCGGACGCGAGTGATTTTCCTTGTGGCTCGTGTCAGGGTTTGTAAGATAATAGCTTAGAACCCCCTTCAGCGGGACTGCGGTTTTGGAGGTTGCAATGAGCGACAAACTCTATTTCATCCTGATTTGCTCGCTTGTAGCGGTCGTGTCCGTGCTGGGCGTGCTGCTAATCCAGACGGTCTCGCACCGGGGGAGCGCCATGGCGGAAACCGCCATGGGATCACCGGGCATGCTTGCCGTGACGGGCAGGGTCGGATCCGGGACGTCGGTGCTGTACGTCATCGACACGGCCAACAAATCCCTTGCCGTGTACAGCGCCCAGGGCGCCAACAGGGTGAGGTTCGTAGGCGCAAGACGCATCAAGTACGATTTCGAGCTCAGGAGCTACAACGACACCACCCCCAAGGATTACGGGGTCGATGAAATGTCCAGGAAGTACAGGGAATCCATGGCCAAGGAAGAAGACGACAAGGACGGGAAGAGCAAGAGGCGTTGACCCCCGGAATCCGAGTTTTCTGCGTGAAGAGGTTCAAGACATGAAAAGCGGAAAGCGAAAAGTGCTGGCCGGACTCCTGGCGGTGGTGGCGTTCCAGCTCTCGGCGCTCCTTGCGGTCTACGAGTGGCAGGACGCCGGGGCGCAGGAGGCCGCGCCTGCTGACGGCTCAGGCGGGGCCACGACGATGGTCGCCGCCACGGGAGCCTGCGGCATAGGCGACGAAGTGAGCGTGCTCTACGTAATCGACACCGAGAAGAAGCAGCTCGCGGTGTACTACTCCAACGGCGGCAAGGACGTGAGATTCGTCGGCGCCAGGAAAATCTTCTACGATCTCGAGCTCTGGTACTACAACGACGAGACTCCGGGCACCCACTCGGTGAAGAAGCTCAAGGAGCTCTACGAGAAGTCCAAGGACACGGGCAGGTCCGACACGGGGACCAGGCGCAGGAGGAGCTAGCCCTGCGCCGGGCGCGCGCGCCGCGGGCCGCCGGAGGCGGGGCCTGCCGCCGGCCCTGGCCCCGGGCACGGGGAATCCCGGTCCGCCTGCCGGCGGTTCCCCCGGGTCCGGGGCTTGATC
>JBFZBV010000575.1:0-2635 GCA_041308285.1 Planctomycetota bacterium
GGTGGAGATTCAGAAGGCCGGGTTCAGGAAGGCCTTCGCCAGAATCACGGGCAGGTCGGCGGAGGCTGAACTCCAGGCGTCGCTGAAGGCGAAGCTGATTCTGGAGTGCGGCATGCGGCTCCCCGACCCGCCGGTCAGAATCGTGTGCATGCTCACGAAGCCCGGATTCTACGCGGAGAAGTCGTTCCATCCCGGGGAGTCGGGGAAAGTCATCGAGTTCGACGTGCCTTCGGCCGGGGCGTATGCCGTCAGGCTCAGGGTCGACAGGATCAACGAGGAAACCGGAGAGGTCAGCACCACCGGCGACATCGCCGGTGTGTACCCGGCGACCATCGAGGTGCGGGACGCGGAGGGCGCCCAGGATTTCAGGATAGAGATAGCGCCTGACGCGCTGGGCCCAATCCTGGAGCATTTCCGGGACTGAAAGCCGGGCCCTGCCTGAAGACGCGATTTCGGGGATTCCGTCATTTCCCCGCCGGCGCGATGTCGACGGATTCCATCTCCCACTGATCGACGTGCTTCAGGAACTTCTGGAACGCCTCGTAGCGGTCCGGGGGCACGTCCTTCTGCGCGATTGAGAACTTGCGATCGACCTTGAGGGTGTTCCCTTCGAGCGAATAGGTGAGCGCGTAGTCGCCGAACTCGCCGAATATGATGACGCTTCGCGGCCTCTTGACCGAGGCGCCCTCGGGCAGGACGAACGTGAAGGAGTCCGCCGACTTGGAGGTCGAAAGCTGCATCCCGGCTCCGCCGCGGCTGAATCCGCCGAACAGCCTCAGGGGGAAGCGGCGCGTGGTCTCCCTGGCGAAGGCCCTCGAAAGCGCGAGAGGCCTCATCACGGGCTTGAACGAGAGCCCTGCCTGCCCTTTGGTGCCGAACATCGCGAGCCGCCCCTTGAATTCGAGCTTCGCCACCGGATTGCCGATGTCGAAGGCGGTCAGGTCGAAGGAATCGACGGTTATGCCCCTGAAAATCTGGTTGAGAATCATCGAGACAATCATCTTCATCTGGGCCTGCGTCACGTACTTCTCGAGCATGACCCTGAGACTGGCCGCCTCGAAGCCCGGCACGACGAGCGCTCCGGAGACGTCCGCGGCCCCGTCCGCCTGAATCGCCACGGACGCGTTTATCGTCGAGGTGCGTTCCGGAAGCGGCTTGGACGGGATTTCGGTGACCGTGCACGAGTTCCTGGATATCAGCACGGCGGGGGCTCCGTACGCGTTGTCGGGCAGGCACCCGAAGGGGACGAAACGGCCCGGGGCGAGCCAGATTTCGGATCCGTCCTCCAGTCTCAGGCAGAAAACGCCCTGCTGGAGGCTGGGGGATCCGGCGAAGTCCCAGTCCACTCCCGTCGTCTGGGTCTGGCTGAACCGCACCGCGATGACGGTGATTCCTGCCGCGCGGGCCAGCGATTCGAACAGCTCGGCCGCGCTGCCCTCCTTCTTGAGTATTGTCTGGCATGGGTCGCGGTTCCACCCCTGCTTGATTTCGGAGACGCAGAAGGCGTAGATTTTGCGCGCCTTGTCGATTTGAGTGGCGGCTCCGGCCGTGATTTTCGCGGCCTCGGCGGCGACCATCGCAGGGACCTTCTCGTCCATGACCTGGGACCTGAGGGTCCGCTCGAGCCTGTCGGCCACGGCTTCGCCTTCGTAGAAGGAAATCTGCGGCAGGACTTCCCAGTCCTGGGGCGAGAACTGCTCTTCGACGACGTCCTTCACGTCCTTCAAATCCCATGTGAGGACCTTCTCGTCCCCCTCGACGGTCTCCTCCGGCTTCGCCTCGAGGTTGCGGATTCTCACGGTGTACTTCGCGGATGCAGGCATTATCACCACGTAGCGGAGCCTGAGGACGAACTCGTCGGTCCTGCGAATCTGCGGCCCCTGGTGAATCTGGCGGAGCCCCTCGGCAGGGGGCTGGACGCCGGCGTCGTTGATGTACTTGAGGTGGATGATGCTGTCGCGGTCGAGTTTCGGCAGCGCCATGTTCCACCCCTCCTGGACCGGGTCGGGCTCCAGGATTCTGCCGTCGGGAGTCTTCACCCTGGCCTCGAGCATCCTGCCTTCGGACATGAGGCGGCCGTACTTCTCGCCGCCGGCCTTGTTCATGATTTTGACAATCTGCTCGATGAACTCCTCCGCGGCCTTGAGGTCGGCGCCGTGGAAGCGCACGATGCGCTGCTCGAACAGGACCACGGACGAGACGTCGGTGCACGCCTTGGCGGCCTCCGCCGTGTCCCTGATGATTTCGTCGGCGTTGACCTCGAAGGGGGAGAACCAGTCCTCGTAGGCGCCGGAACCCGCGTAGTGCAGCGACCGGCGGATGTCGTTATCGTAGATTCCGAACTTGGCGGGCTGTTCGAGGATTTTCGCCATCAGGTCCCTCGCCCGGGCCTCGTCGCCCTTCAGCGCGTACACGTTCGCCATTTCGGACAGCACGGACCGGTCCTCGGGGTTGCCGTCGGCTATCATTCCGAGGACCTCGAGGGCCCTGTCAAGGCGGCCCAACTGCACGAGGAGATGGGAGAGCCGCTGCATCGTGCGGAATTCCTCGGGACGCTTCTCGATGCGGCGTTCGATGGCCGGGACCAGCTTGTCGTACATGCCGAGCCTCTCCCAGTACCACGACAGCCGGTCGG
>JBFZBV010000576.1:0-2959 GCA_041308285.1 Planctomycetota bacterium
GTCCGGATCCGGGAGCGGCGGGAGCGGCGGCGCGGCGGATCCCGCCGGGTCCCCGGACGGGCCGGCGGGGCGCGGGTCGGACGAGACGGGCCAGCGGAAGATGACGCTGGGCGAGCATCTGAACGAGCTCAGGCGCAAGCTCATAATCACGCTGCTGATTATCCTGGCCGCATTCGTCATCTGCTTCTGGAGGAGCGAGGAGCTGGTCGATTTCCTCATGAGGCCCATAGACAGGGCGTTCACGGACGTCGCGGTCGCGGACGCGGCCAGGGAAGCGGAGGAGCTGGGCAGGCCGGCGCCCGAGGGGCCGGAACTCGAAGCGGCGATATCGCGCCATAAGGGGAAGATTATCGCGTTCAAGCCCGAGGAGATATTCATGGGCTACGTGGAGATATCCCTCCTGGTGGCGGTATTCCTGTCGTCGCCGATATGGATGTGGCAGATTTGGAGCTTCGTGTCCGCAGGGCTCTACAGGCACGAACGGCGCTACGTATACGTTTTCGCGCCTGCGGTGCTGGGGCTGTTCACGCTCGGAGTGCTCTTCCTCTATTTCCTCCTTCTTCCGGTCGGGCTCGGCTTCCTGCTCGGATTCGGCCAGAACGACTCCTTCTGGAGGAGCGTCTCGTTCGGGTCGTACGTCGGCTTCTTCCTCATGTTTTCCGTGCTCATGGGCCTCGTCTTCCAGCTTCCGCTCGTGATGCTGTTCCTTTCGAAGATAGGGATTGTGAGCCCGAAGACGTTTTCGGCGAAGAGGAAGCACATGATTGTGGCGATATTCGTGGTAGCGGCGATCATCACTCCGCCGGACGTAGTCTCGCAGATTATGGTCGCGGTGCCGCTCCTCGCGCTCTACGAGATTGGCCTGATCCTGGCGAGGATCTCGTACCGCAGCAGGGAGGCCGGCAGGCGGGCTTCCGGGAGCGCGGCGTGAAGACAGGGCCGGCCGGGCTGCAGGGCCCAGGAAAAACCGCGCTGTTCAGCTTTTTGTTTTGCGGATTTTCGGTGTGGACGTGCAGGAAAAACGGTCCGGATCGGGAACGGGCCCCCCGGGGGGCAGACGGGAGGCGGGGCTTCGCCGGCGCGCTCAGGCCGCAGCCGGCCGGCTCGCGGAGCTGATCGAGGAACAGGGACTGACGGTGACGCTCGCCGAGTCCTGCACGGGCGGCCTCGTCGGCTACATGCTCACTTCCGTGCCGGGCATCTCCAGGTTCTTCTCCAAGGGTTTCGTCGCCTATTCCGACCGGGCCAAGACGGATCTCCTCGGCGTGGACCCGGCGGTGATTGCGGCTCACGGCGCGGTCAGCGCGGAAACCGCCCGGGCGATGGCCCTTGGCGCGGCACGCGCCTCGGCCGCGGACCTCGCCGTGGCCGTGACGGGCGTCGCGGGCCCAGGAGGCGGAACCGCAGCCAAGCCCGTGGGCCTGGTCTACACGGCCGTCTTCCTCAGGGGGCGGACCGAAGCCAGGCGCCACGAGTTCGGATCGCCCGGCCGGGAGGAGGTGAGGCTCCGGTCGGCGGCCGCGGCTCTCGAGCAGGCGATTGGGGTGGTAATCGGCGAAGCACCTGCGCTTCCTCAGATCCCTGATTCGCCTGATAAAACGACATCGGCAAACTAAGGATTCATATGGGGAGGGCGAACCTCTCGAAGAGCCTGCGTAGCCCACGCTCGAACAACAGGCGAAGCAAGCCTGGTGAGCCGCTCGGGATGTGAAAAGTGGCTCGGCGGGAGCCTCGCTGTCGAACCCTTCGCCCTCCCGGAAGCATGCTTTAGCGAAGGCTTCCCCTCTCCCCGGGGTGGAGGCGTTGTCCAACGTCGCTATCCGGGACTCCGCCGATGTCTTCCCCAACTGGCCTCACTCCTGCTTTTTCCACTGCTTTCCTGCCGAGGCCTTGGCGGCCTTCTGGGCAACGTTGCTGTAGTAGCCGGGGGGATTGGCCTGCGCTTCCGCCCTGTGCCCTTCACCCTGCGCGTTTTCGTTGAAGAAAACACCCGCCGACGGCGGCTGGTTGTACAGCGTCTGCCGGTCCATGAATTCGATTGACGCGAGCGGCACGGATATCGTCTTCGGCCCCATGTCGAGGTGGAACAGGACCTGGCCCTGGGGGATGCCGGCGTTGATGACGGTGCCGTTCTCGAGCTCGACGCGCCAGGTCTTCTTGGCCTCGTCCGCCGGCATGAGCCGCCTCACTTCCGATAAGAACGGGCTGATTTCGCAGAAGTCGTTGCGGAAGGTAATCCTGGTCCTGGTGCTGGCCGCGAAGAAGTCGTCGCCGGCGGCGGTGATGACCCTGAACACGGGCTTGTCGTCCCAGACGTCCGATCCTCCGAACTGGAGCCGCTTGAGCTTCGCGATGGGAATGTCCACCGGCACGGCGAGGCCTCCCGCCTCGAGCGTTATCGTTACCGACGGCTTTTCCCAGAATCCGACGAACTCGCTGCCGTTCTTGAGCCAGAGCTTGACCGCCCTGTCCGGATTCCGCATGTCCTGCCCTTCCGCGGGGCCCAGTTCGCCCGCGTGGCGCGAGTCGAAGTCGAAGGTGCCCAGGCCCGTCTTGAGCCTGAAGGCGGGTGTCGCGATGTTCCCGACCACGACCTGGCCGTCTTCCAGGGTGGCCCGGACGTTGAAATCCGCCGCTCCCTGCATGCAACCGGCGAGGAGGGCGAGAGATGCGGAAGCTGCCAGGATGAGACATGTCTTCACGGGGCGCCTCGGAAAGTCCGGAACCCGCCGGATCGGAGGGGGTCTATACCGGGATGATATCAGAAACGCGGGGCGAATGCCACCGGAGGCGCAGCGATGAAGAGTCGTGTCCGGAATCGTTCGTGCGGTCATCGGGAGCGGGGGTCATGAGGTTTGGGGATGACTTACAAGGTGGAATGACCGTTCTTCTAAGGAAACAAATCCCCTCAGGCTCTTGTTTCCTTAATCCAGTTCCCCGCGGCGGATGTAGCCGCCCC
>JBFZBV010000577.1:0-3277 GCA_041308285.1 Planctomycetota bacterium
GCCGCGGTTTCGGACAGATGCATGACCATCTCGGGGCATCGCCTCACGCACATGCCGCAGCCCGAGCAGAGCGACGCGTCCGCCGTCTCCGGCTTGCCGCCCTTCCCCTTCCTAATCGCCCCCGTGGGGCACAGCTTGTAGCAGAGCCCGCACGCCTTGCACTTGTCGAGGTCCACGCTCACGGTCCAGCTCTTGAAGCACGGCGAAGGCGAGCACACGTAGCAGCGTATGCAGTCGGGCGGGTCGGAGCTTATGTCCACGTCCGGGATTTCGGGACACACGTCGGAGCACGTCCCGCAGCCGCGGCAGTTCTTCCTCTTCGATCCGTACTTGAAGAAGCTGATTTTGTTGAAAAGGCCGAGGAACGCCCCTATGGGGCAGGCAATCTTGCAGAACGGCCTGTGGAAGTACACGAAGCCGACCAGGAAGAAGGCCGCAATCCAGAACTTGGCCCCGCCCAGAAGCCCGCCCAGCGCCGCGCCCAGCGTCTTCTCCCCCTGCGCAACGAGCTGGAAATTGATTGGGATGGAAGCCTCGACGGTGCCTGCAGGGCACAGGGAGCAGAAGAAGTAGCCGCTCGGCTTGTCGAATCCCGCCTCTATCCCGAAGAGCAGGGGGATGAGGACGACGGTCAGGGCGAGAAGCGCGTACTTGAGGTGCCTGAGGCCGTGAGGCGGCCTGAACTTGCGGCTGGACGGAATCTTGTGCATCAGGTCCTGGAGGAACCCGAAGGGGCACATCCATCCGCAGAAGACCCTGCCGAGGAGGACGGCCGCGAAGAGCATGGTGCCCAGCGCGAGAAGGGGCACGACGCCCCTTGCCAGCAGCTGGCCCACGGCGCCGATGGGGCACGCGAGGGCCGCCGCAGGGCAGGACCAGCAGTTCAGGGCGGGAAAGCACACCCCCGCGATTTCCGGCGCTCCCTGCCCGGGGATGAACCTGTGAAGCCAGGGATTGAGAAGGAAAACGAACGCGGTCTGGGAAATCCTCCGCCACGTCTGGGTCCTGAGGCCAAGGGTGATGTCCGGCTCGGATTGCATCGATGCCTGATTTCACGCCCGAAGCGCGCGGCGCGGCCATGCGGGCCGAAGCTTTCCCCTGCATCCTGTTCCGGCCTGCCGTGCCGCGGATTTCAAACCGTAAACTTGATGGGTTTCCCCTGGAATTCCGTCACCTCGCCGATTTCCGCGGATTCCGCGCTGCCGGAGGCGCGGAGATCGGCGACCAACGCTGCCGCCTCGCCGGCTCCGACGGCAATCAGCAGTCCTCCCGACGTCTGCGCGTCGTAGAACAGGTCCCCCAGCTCGTCCGGTATGTAGGGATCCATTCCCACGTCCGGGGAAAAGAACTTCTTGTTCAGCATGGACCCGGCCGGCAAGTATCCGTCCCTGGCGAACGCCGGCGCTTCCGGGAAGAGCGGGATTCTATCCGCCTTGAACTCGAATGTAAATCCCGACGAGCGGGCCATTTCGAGGCAGTGCCCCACGAGTCCGAAGCCGGTGATGTCGGTGGCTGCGGACGCGCCGTGCCTCACCATCGACTCGGACGCGGCCTTGTTCAAGCGCGCCATGGACTCCGTCACCCTTCGCGTGAGGTCCTCGGGCACGGCGTCCATCCTCATGGCGGTCGTTATCACGCCCGTGCCCAGGCGCTTGGTCAGCACCAGCCTGTCGCCCTTCCGCGCGCCGATGTTCCTCACAATCCTGTCCGGATGGACCCTCCCGGTCACGGACATGCCGTACTTGATTTCCTTGTCGCGCATCGTGTGGCCGCCGATGATGCTCACCCCGGCCTCCCCGGCCGCGTCGGCTCCGCCGCGCAGGATATCCGCGAGCACCGAGACGTCCAGCACGTCGTCCGGGAAACCCACGACGTTCATCGCGACGAACGGCGTTCCTCCCATGGCCCAGACGTCGGAGATGGAGTTCGCGGCGGCAATCCGGCCGTACATGTACGGGTCGTTAATCACCGGCGGGAAGAAGTCGACCGTGAACACGAGGGCCATGTCGCCGGAAATCCTGTACACGCCCGCGTCGTCGCCCGTTTCCTCCCCGACCAGGACGTTGCCGTCGTGCACCATCTCCACCTGACCCAGCAGACGCGCCAGGTCTTCCGGGGCCATCTTGCCCGCTCAGCCGGCGCAGCTCGCGTAGTCCATGAGCCTCAGGGCCTTGGCCTCCCCGGCGGCTGTCACGGCGGACTCCGGCGCCGGCGCGGGCGCCGGGGCGACGAGCCCGGCTTTCTTCTCGCAGGCCGTGGGCTCGCCCGACGCGTGGTGGTAGCGGAGGCAATCGCAGCAGAACCCCCTCCTCGGGCAGTCGGAATGCTCGCATGGGCATTCCTCGACGTTGCGCTTGAGGTTTGGGCACTTCTTAACCGTCATGCTTGCTCCTTGGGGCGGGTCTTCAGGTACCTCAGGTTCCCCTTCCTCACCGTCACTCCCTTGACGTCGAAGTAGTCCAGCAGAGGGTAGGCCATCTTCCTCGATGATCCAATCAGGTCCCTGAAGCTGACAGCCCCTATCTCGCGGTGCTCGGAGAGGTAGTCGACGAGGATCTTCTCGGCCGCGGCGACGGCGTTCCTGTGGAAGAGGATTCCCTCCCCGACGTTCACAATCATGCCCTGGTCGGAGAGGATTTTGAGGAGGTCCTGCACGGCGGTCGCGGCGAGGCTGAGCGAGGAGCACAGCGCCTCGACTCCCGGCGGGTTGAACCCGGCGTCGGCGAAAGCCTTCTCGATTCCCGCCAGCGCGGACTTCTCCGCGCCGGAGAGATCGGCCGCGAAGCCCGGAACGGCCAGGACCCCGCCCCTCCTCTCGACGATTCCCGACTCGTCGGCGTGCTGCAGGAGGAAGTCGAACGCGTTCCTGTCCGCCTTGAGCAGGGAACGGGCCTCCAGCGGGTCGAGGCCTTCGCGCCTGGGATTGGCCCGGTGGTGCTCCCCGACGAGTTCCGCGAGCTTGCGTTCGGACTCGGCCACGGAGTCGAGGTGGACGAAGCCGAAGGGCGGTATCTCGAATACGCGGCCGGCGGCCTTGAGGTCGGCGAGGGCCTTCTCCACGGTCTCGACCGGGACCTTGCCGAGCTTGCTGATTTCCTTGGGTTTGAGAGGGATGAGCCCCGCCCGTTTCATCGCGAACACCGCCCGGTCGAAATCCGAATTCACCGCCCGCTCGTACTCCTTCAGGTCCTCGATTACGTAGCTCTTGAACCTCTTCAGGCGGACGTCCTGGTCCCTGAGAATGGTTCCGCCGCCCACGGTCACCGTCGGAGACTGG
>JBFZBV010000578.1:0-3330 GCA_041308285.1 Planctomycetota bacterium
GTGAAGACGGCGCGCCTCAGGCACGGCGACGAAATCGAGGTCGGCCCGGCGGGCATGCTCCTCATCGACCAGTCCTGCGATTCCGCCGAGGCCAGGAGGAGGTTCCTCAGCCGCAAGAACACCAAGGAGGCCAGCTACTCGCTGGTGGACGCCCAGGACTTGAGCCTCAGGTATCCAATCGACTCCATCCCGTTCACCGTGGGCAAGGCCTAGGACAACCGCATGCGGATTCAGTCGGACGCGGTCTCGACCAGGCACGCGCAGTTCGTCCGCGAGCAGAAGACGTTCTTCGTCGAGGACCTCGGCAGCACGAACGGCACCTACGTCAACGGCAACCTCGTGAAGAAGTCCAAGGTGGGGCACAGCGACGAAATCTCCTTCGGCGACGCGGCGTTCTTCTTCAAGAACGACGAGTACCCCCTTCCCGAGGAGGACGAGGAGGCTCCGAGGCAGTCCAGGCAGAAGAAGATGGTCCTCTACGGCGGAATCCTCGCGCTCGCGGCCGTCGCGGTCATAGCAATCTTCGCCGTCCTCGACGTCCTCGAGACCAGGCCCGGGACCGCCATGCAGGACGGCAATCTGCTGAGGAGCAACCCCGGCTTCGAGGCCGATCCCCAGGGCGAAAGAATCCCCGGATGGGATCTCGAGCGCACCGGGGCCCACGAGTTCGCCCTGGATTTCCGCGCCGGCCCTGACGGCTCCGCGGCGATGAGGATCCAAAGCCCCCCGGAGGCAGGCCCCCAGACGCAGGCGGCCTGCCGCGGCCAGGAGAAGGTCAAGGTCAAGGAAGGGGACGTCCTGCTCTTCTCCTGCGACCTCAGGTCCCAGGCCTCCCGGGGCGTCGCCGGCATGAGGGTGCGCTGGTCGTCCGAATCGAAGTCCCCGCCCGCCGAGGAGTTCGCGGACCTCGTGACGGGCACAATCGGCTGGATGGAGGTCAAGTCGTTCCTCACGGCGCCGGCCGGCGCCGCCTCCGCATCGGTGGACCTCGTCGTCATGGGGAAATCCGGTACGGTCTGGTTCGACAACGTGAGGGTGCGGAAGGCCGAACCCGGCAGGAAGGGCAGGGACAAGACCGCCCTGTCGGACAGGAGGTTCTCGGCCGAATTCACGCCCAGGGGCGAATGGAGCGTGATCTCCGAAGGCGAGACGAAGATATCCGGAGGCAGCCTCTCGGCAGCGACGGCCTCCGGCGTCAGGATGGCGGGCCAGGCCGCGTGCCTGCCCGCGGCGGGCTACCCGAGGTCGGCCCGCGGCTACACGCTCAGGGCCGAGCTCGTCTCGCTCTCCGGCGGCTATTCCATGCCTTTCGAGCAGACCGCGGAGGTGTCCGAGGAGGGCATGGTGCTCGCCTACAGGGTGGACCCGACGCTCGGGTTCGGCCGCGGGGACAGGATATGCGTGTCCTTCGCGCTCCCGCAGTCTTTCGCCAGGTGGGGCTTCACCGCCGTGTCGGACGGCGGCGAGACTTCGATGGCGTTCGCGGACGTGAAGCCCCTCAGGGGCGTGAAGGGGCTGGTTTTCCGGGACCAGAAGGACGTGCTCAAGCTCGATCTCGACAGGCAGGTGATGCTCTCCGGGCGACGGTCCGGGGGGTCGCTGCTCCTCGTGCTGTGGTTCGAGCCCGGCAGGGAGGAGATTACGCGCCTCATCGGCCTGAAGCTCGTCTGGCGGCTCCCTCCCGGCAGGGTGGAGGCGAGGGCCCTGGAGCTGCTCGGGAAGGCGCAGGACCACATGGCCGCGGGCGAGATGGGCATGGCGTACGCGCTGTTCCTCAAAGTGCGCGACGAGTTCGGCGAGCTCGGGCACCTGCTGGGGCCGGCGAGGGCGAACATAGAGCGAATCGAGGAGGCTGGCGAGTCCAGGCGGAAGGCGCTGGAGGCGGCCGCGGCGGACATCTCGGCGGCGACGGACGCGAAGTCCATGGAGGACTTGCTGTTCAAGGCCAGGGATTTCGGGCGCAAGTTCGCCGGCTCCAGGTTCGCGTCCGATGCGGCCGCCCTGCAGACCAGGGCGCTCGACGCCTACGCGGAGAAGTCCGGGTCGGAGCCGTTCAGGCGGCACCTCCGGCTGTACAGGGAGGCCTGCGCGGCATACGATTCGGAGGACTGGGCCGGGGCGCTGAGGCTGCTCACCGAAATCGGTGATTCGCTGGAGGACACGCCCGTCGTTCCGATATCCCAGGAGCTCCTCGACATGATTGGCGCCAGGATGCGCGACACGGCCGAGGCCGAGGAATGGTCCCAGGCCAGGTTCAACACGTCCCAGGAGCTCGAGGCGGCGGGCGACCCCGCGAGGGCCGCCGAGGCCCTCCGCGGGATTCTGAGGAGATACCCGAAGTCCGACTGGGCGAAGAAGGCCGCCGACGAGATAAAGAGGATTGAGAAGAGATAGGCGGCCCCCGCCGGGGGGGCCGGCGGAGGCGCATATTGGAGAAGATTGGGACATGAGAATCCGCGACATGAAACTCACCAACAAGCTGCTCTTGTTCACGCTGGTCATCATCGTGTGCTGCTGCGCAGTGCCGAACCTCCTCGTCTTCTTCTGGTTCGGAGCCGGGAACGACTCGTGGGGGTCCATGCTCGGGATAATGGCCGCGGGCTGCGCCGTGGGGGCTTCCATTTCCATCCTTGTGGCCAAGTTCGGGCTCATGGACGACATCCTCGACGCCGTGCTCAAGCTCAAGAGCTGGCTCGGGGCGAAGATGAAGGACGAGGCCGCAGCCGACCTGAAGCTCGACCGGACCGACGAGATCGGGGAGATGGCGGCCGAGATAGCGAGCCTCTTCGACCACCTGAGGACGGAGGCCGAGAACTCGAAGAACCTCCTCGGCGAGATGAGCCAGACCCTGAAGAAGATAAGCTCCCTCGCGTCCGACATCTTCCAGATATCGAACGACCAGGCCGCGGGCGCGAACGAGCAGGCCTCCGCCGTGCAGGAGTCCTCCACCACCTCCAAGGAGATAGCCGTCACGGCCAAGGAGATTACGTCGACCGCCCTGGCCGTTCTCGAGATGGCCGAGAAGGGGTCGAAGGCCTGCTCGAAGGGCATGGAATCGGTGAAGAGGGCGGTCGACGGCATGAAGGACCTGCAGAAGCAGGTGCAGTCGATTGCGTCCAGGATGGTCGAGCTGGGCGAGAACTCCCAGAAAATCGGGTACGTGCTCCAGATCATCGTCGAGATTTCCGAGAGGACGAACCTCCTCGCGCTCAACGCGAACATCGAGGCGGCGAGCGCGGGGGAGGCCGGGAAGCGGTTCGGGGTCGTCGCGTCCGAGATTCGCGAACTTGCCAACAAGACGCGCGATTTCACCAAGGACATAAAGGACCT
>JBFZBV010000579.1:0-7952 GCA_041308285.1 Planctomycetota bacterium
GCATGCGGGCATTCCAGGGCGGGGTTCGAGACTTGCGGCTCGTGCACGGGCCGTGCCCGAGGAACGAGGGCGCGGCGCGTGCCGAGCAAATCAACGATTCCGCGCGCGACTCTTCATCGCCACCCCGACCGGGCTCCACTTGAACAAGCCCCGCCGTTTCTGTAGACTCATTTTGTAGGCGGTTTTTTCGGGCGCTCGCGTGGTCAACTGGTCTGTCAATCTCTTCAGGATTGCGGGCATCGGGGTCAGGGTGCACCTCCTGCTTCCGCTCCTCGTGCTGGGGCTGTCCCTCTCGGATTTCGCCTACGTTTCAGCCGCCGCGGGTCTGGAGACGCTGCTGTTCTTCCTCATCCTTTTCCTGTCGGTCCTGCTGCACGAGTTCGGCCACGCCTTCGCCTCGTTCAAGGCCGGGGGCACGCCGCGGATTATCGTCGTGTGGCTGCTGGGGGGAGTGACCCACGTGGACGACGCCCCGCTCAGGCCCGGGCCGCAGTTCCTGATGGCCCTCGCGGGCCCGGCGGTCAACCTGTTCATCGCCGCGCTGATGCTAATCGCGCTGGTGCTTGCGGGGTCGGCGCCGTTTTTCGGCACGCCCCGGGGAAGCGTCCCGCTCGCCCTCACAATCCTGAACTTCTCGTTCGTCGCCAACGCCGCCCTCTTCCTGTTCAACCTCGTACCCGCGCTCCCGATGGACGGCGGAGCGATGCTGAGATGGTTCCTGACCTACAGGATAGGCTTCATCCACGCGACGAGGGTCGCAGGATTCGCGGGCCAGGCGGTGGCGGTCCTGCTGGGCCTTTCCGCGCTGGTTCTGAGGAGCCACATGCCTTTCATGATGTTCCTCATCCTGCTCGGCACGGCAATCATGGTGTTCCTCGAATGCGAGCGGCAGAAGAGGCTTGCCGACGAGCTGGAAAGCGAAGGCTCGGAGGAATGGATTGAAGAGGAGGACGAATTCGAGACCCAGGAGCAGGCCGCTCCGGCGAAACCGTCCTTCTTCGAGCGGATTAGGGCGAAGAGACAGGCGCGCAGGCGCGAGCAGGAGATAAGGGCCGAGGTCGACATGAGGGAGAGGGTGGACGAGCTGCTGGAGAAAATCCACAGGAAAGGAATCGACGCCCTCTCGGACAAGGAGAGGAACTTCCTCCGCGACGCGAGCAAGCGGTTCGGGAACAAGACCAAGCTCGACGGGCTGTAGGATGCTTCCGGCTCCGCGGATGGCGATGCGACCTGCCTGACGGCGGCGGGTGCACGGACCCGTCGCCGGCCGGCCTTTCTCGCCCGGGAGGGGGATGGGCGCGCGGCGTTCGGTTCGCCGCCCGCACCGTGAAGAGAACGCACGGGGGTTTTTCGAAGAATCGTGCATAACCCGGACGAGCCGGAACCAAAAAAGCAGAGCTCCTCCGGGTTATACCACGCGCTACGCGCGTGAAAAGCGGAATATCCCTTCAATTTCCGCAAGAATATTCGGACGAAGCGACTATGTTTCCGGAAGTGACGCCTCTGCTTTTTTCCCTGCTGGCCAACCTGGCGGCCGGAGCATGGATATATTCGAAGCGCCCCGACGCGCGAGTCAACAGGTGGTTCGCATATATCGTCGGACTCCTGTGCTTCTGGGGATTCGCCGAAATCCAGATGCTCCTCGCTTCCGGCCCCGGCCAGGCCGGCATCTGGGACCGCACCACCAACCTCGCCGGCGTCCTCATCCCCGTCGCAATGACGTTCTTCATCGCGAACTACATCGAGGAGGCCCTGCAGGCCCCGCCCCGCCTGCTTCACATGCTGGGCTACGCCTTCGTGCCCGTATCGGCCGCGTTCATCCCGCTGATTTTCTTCACGAGGTTCATATCGGCTGATATGACCGTGGTCGGCGGGAAACCCGTATCGGTCGCCGGCCCCGGCTTCCCGCTGTTCGCGGCCTATGTCTTCGCAGGGGCCGCGTTCCCGGCATGCTACTGCATCGTGAAGGGCGTGATGCTCAGGGACAGTATCCAGAGGAGGCAGGCCTTCGTCGTGGGGTTCTCGCCTGTCATCCCGGCCGCCGTCTTCCTCGTCCTCGAGGCCCTGCCTCAGACCATCGGAAGCACGAGGGCCGCAGGCTCCTACCCGTTCACGGTCATCTTCACCCTTATGCTAGCGGCCGCGTCCAGAAGGCTCCAAATCATGACCGTCACCCCGGGGAAATCCGCGGAGGAGATGCTCGACGCCCAGCCCGACGCGGTCATCCTTGTCGACAGGTCCGGAAAGATACGCCACAGGAACACGGCGTGCTCCGCGAGGTTCGGGATGGATCCCGCGAAGGGCGGGACGGAGGACATAAGGCTCGTTCTGGCCTTGAAGACCAAGGGCCTGGAAGACCTCTTCGACCGCCCGTTCGACGGGATCCCGTCCGAGATTTCAGCAGCGGGCGAGGTCAGGTCCGCATCCGGCGCGGGAATACCGGTGACGGTCTCCTTCCGCAAGCTGAGCGGCCCCTCGAGCCGCGCCAGGGGAGCCGTGCTGGTGCTCAGGGACGAGCGGCCCATCCGCGCCCTCGAGGCGGACCTGATACACGCGGAGAAGATACACAGCCTCGCGATCATGGCGTCGGGGCTCGCCCACGAGCTGAACAACCCCCTGACCGCAGTCATAGGCTACTCCGAGATGGGTGCTTCGGCCGGTTCCGCCGGGGCGGGCGCGTCCCACGAATTCTTCGAGACGATTCTGCTCCAGGCGAGGCGCGCGCACGGCATAGTCCGGAAGCTCCTCGAATTCTCCGGCGCATCCGTGGCGGCGGACGTGCCCGTCTCGGTCAACGGCATCGTGTCGAACGTAGTGGACATCCGGAGGTACGAAATCGAGGTCGGCCGCGGTCACCGCGTGTCCGCCCATCTCGCCCCCGGCCTGCCTCTCACGGTCTGCGACGGGATGAAGATCAGGCAGGCGTTCTTCAACGTGTTCGACAACGCCTTCCAGGCCGTGGAGGACTCCGGGCGCCCCGGGGAGATCATCGTGCGGACGTCCGAGAAGGACGGGACCATAGCCGTTTCGGTGCAGGATACCGGCCCGGGCATAGATCCTGAAATAGCGCCCAGGATTTACGACCCCTTCTTCACCACCCGCAGCCCCGGAAAAGGCACCGGCCTGGGCCTCAGCATCGTCAAGGCGCACATGGATTCGCTCGGCGGATCGGTCGAGTACGCCACCGCGGCCGGGAAGGGGTCGGTCTTCACGCTCCGCCTGCCTGTCGTCGGTTCCAGGGCGGGCGACGGCAGGCGGCCGGAACCGGAACGCGGCGGGAAGGAGCCCGCGGTCCCGCACGCCCCGGGAATCCTCGTCTTCGAGGAGGAGCAGAGCGTTGCCGGCGCCATTTCCGAGGCGCTCACCGCCAAGGGCTGCAGCGTCGAGGCGCTCGGCGACCTCGAACTGTTCCTCGAGAGGGCCCTCGCCGGGTCCTTCGACGTCCTCATATTCGGCGTGAAAGCAGGCGATCCAAGGAGCGCCGCGCTGCTGGACAGGCTCCGCAGCCTGGACGCGGGCCTCCCAGGCAGGACCGTCCTCGTCGGGGACTTCGTCTCAGCCGAGGGAACCGATGGTTTCAGGACCATCGGCAGGCCGGTAGCGGTCAAGGACCTCATAGACTCGGTCGTCGCGGTGCTGGCGGACAGCCGTGTCTCCGAACGCTGATTCGCTCGCTGCGCGGCCTGTCACCGGGCCAGCCCGTCTCCCAGCCCCGCCTCCGGCCCTCCGGGCAGGCGCAGGCCGAAGAGCCTCGCCGCGTTCGCCGACGTGACGGCCTCGATTTCACTCGGAGCCGAGCCCCTGATTTCCGCCAGCGCCGCCGCCGTGTATACGACCAGCGCGGGCTCGTTGAACCTGACCTTGAGCTTCTTGGGAGCGAGGAACGGCGCGTCGGTCTCGACCATTATCCGGTCGGCGGGAGCCCTCTGGGCGACCTCCCGCAGTTCGACCGACGCCGCGTAGGTCAGCGAGGCCGTGAACGACAGGAAGAAGCCCAGGGCCAGAATCCTCTCGGCCTCGGCATGCCCGCCGGAATAGCAGTGCACGACTCCCCTGCGGGGGACCGCCGCGGCCTCGAGGACGGAGATGCAGTCCTCGTACGCCTCCCGGCAGTGGATTATGGCGGGGAGGCCCGAGGAGGCGGCAATAGCGAGCTGGCCTTCGAAAGCCTCGATCTGCGCCTTGCGGGGCGACAGGTCGCGGTGGTAGTCGAGTCCGGTCTCGCCCACCGCCACTATCCGGCCGGATTCGGCCATCGCCTTCAGTTCGTCCCGGCATGCGGGGCCCCAGGCGGAGGCGTCGTGGGGGTGCAGCCCGGCGGCGGCGTACACCCCGGGCCTTGACGAGGCTATTTCGATGCAGCGCCGGCCGTCCCCGAGGTCCGTGCCCACCGTGAGCACGACCGAGACCCCGGCGGCTCGGGCGCGCGAAAGCACGCCGTCGAGATCCCGCGACAGCTGTTTCTGCGTCAGATGCGCGTGACTGTCGACCAGCATGGCCAGGGACCTGAAAACGCCTGCGATCCGGGAGAAGAATACATCCGGGAGGCGCCGCTGTACAGCCCGCAAGCCCCGGCCGCACTCCCGCCCGTGCGCCCCCGGGGGCGGCCCGGCGTCCCGGTGCGGCGGGGAGCATCCTTCATCCGCGAAAATAGGGTCCCACGGGCGAAATGTATTGAATCGCCCCGGCTGCGTCTGTATATTACTGCCTTTCCGCCCGACGGGCTTTTCCTGCCCGGCGCAGGCATTCCAAGACCCCGTGTGGGGCATAGGCGAGGAAGAACATGGCTGACGACATCGACAGGAACGAGCCGGACGAGGATTTTGAAGACGAAATCCCGGACGACGAGGAAGGCGAGGGGGAAGGCGAAGAGGACGGCGAATCCGTGCCTTCAGGGAACCCCAAGGACATCGAGAGGACGCAGGACGAAGGCGGCGAAGAACCTGCGGAGGAGGACGAGGACGCCAGCTTCTCGGTGCAGGTCGCGGACAGCGGCCCGTGCGAGAAGACCGTCACCGTGGAAATCCCGGCGGAAACCGTCGACCGGGAAATCGCGAAGAACATGGACAACATAAAGACGTCCGTGCCCGTCAGGGGATTCCGCAAGGGGAGGATCCCCAAGGGGCTCCTGGTCCGCAGATTCGGGACCAAGGTCAAGGACGAGGTGCGGTCCAACCTCGTGTCGAGGGGCGTGCTCAAGGCCCTGAAGCGCGACGACGTCAAGTCCATCGCCTTCCCGGACGTGGACGAGTCGAAAATCGCCCTCGACGAAGGCAAGCCGATGAAGTTCGAATTCGTCGTGGACGTCAGGCCCGACATAGTCCTCGGCGAATACGTCGGAATCGAGGTGGAGAAGCCGCCGACCTCCGTGGACGAGAAGGACATCGACGACCACATCGAGGGGCTCAGGAAGGAGCTCTCCACGCTCGAGCCAGTGGCCGACGGCCCCGCGCAGGCCGGCGACAGGCTCGTGGCGACCTTCAGGTACTCCCTGAACAACAAGACCATCCTCACGAAGGAAAACGTCTCTCTCCCGATGCCGGAGGACCCGGAGGCGCCGGCGTACAAGACCGCGCCCTGGATCTCGACGCTGCTCGGTAAGAAGCAGGGCGAGACCGTGGAGACCGAGTACAAGTTCCCCGACGACTTCCCCGTCAAGAAGGCCCGGGCCAGGACGGGGAGGATGGAAGTGAAAGTCGAGGACGTCAAGCGGATTAGGCTCCCCTCCCTGGACGAGGAATTCCTGAAGACGCTCAAGGTGGCGGACGTCGCGGAGCTCAGGAAGAAGGTGGGCGAGAACCTCAAGTCCATCAAGGAAAGCGCGGCCGGAATGATAGTCGAGAAGCGCGTCATGCAGAAGCTCATCGACTCCGTGCGCATGGACCTTCCCGAGAGGGTCATCGACAGGAGCCTCGATTCGCAGACGGGCAAGGCGGAGCTGAAGCTCAAGCAGGCCGGCCTGCCCGACGAGGAGATTAAGACCAGAATCGAGAACGTGAGGAAGGGCCGGCGCGAGGACCTCGTGAGGGAGTTCAAGTCCCTGTTCGTGATTGAGGAAATCGCGCGCAAGGAGAAGATTTACGTGACCGAGGAGGAGGTGAGCGCGCGAATCGAGCTCATCGCCCACAAGTACGGCAAATGGCCGCAGCAGGTCGAGTCCGAACTCGAGGAGAAGGGCCTGCTCGACGACCTGAGGGCCAACCTGAGGGAGGAGAAGGTCCTCTCCTTCCTGCGCGAGAAGGCCAAAATTGTGGAGGGCAGCGGACCGGCCCCGTCCGGCGGCGGAGAGGGCCAGCAAGGCGCGTGACCGCGCCGAGAGAGGCCGCTTATGGTTCTTTGGGTGCCACGGGTATACGAGGCGACGGGGTCAGTCGAGAGGGAGTACGACCTCTTTTCGCGCCTGCTTTCAGACCGCATCATCATCCTGGGGAACGAGATTGACGACCGGACCGCCAACCTGGTGGTGGCGCAGCTGCTTTTCCTGCAGAGCGAGAAGAAGGACCAGGACATAAACCTCTACATAAACTCCCCCGGCGGCAACGTGACTTCCGGGCTCGCGATATACGACACGATGCAGTTCGTGCAGTGCGACGTCGCCACCTTCTGCATCGGGACGGCGTCCAGCATGGCGGCCGTGCTCCTCGCTTCCGGGGCCAAAGGCAAGCGCTTCGCCCTGCCGCACGCGCAAATCATGGTTCACCAGCCCTGGGGATCCACGTCCGGAACCGCCTCGGACCTCGCCATCCACGCCCGCGAGATTGTCGAGAACAAGAGAATCCTGAACCGGATTCTGTCCATGCACACCGGGAAGGACGAGCGGAGCGTCGCCCACGACACGGACCGCACCAAGTACATGAGCGCCCGGGACGCGTTGGAATACGGAATCGTGGACCAGGTCATAGAATCAATCAGGAAGCCGAAGGCCAAGGCCGAAGCCAAGGAGTGAAAGATGTCATACATGGTGCCAATCGTAATCGAGAAGACCGGAAGGGGCGAGAAGGCCTACGACATCTTCTCGAGGCTGCTCAAGGACCGCATCATCTTCATCGGGACCCCGATAGACGACACCGTGTCGAGCCTCGTCATCGCGCAGCTGCTTTTCCTGCAGAGCGAGAAGAAGGACCATGACATCAGCCTCTACATAAACTCCCCCGGCGGGAACATCACTTCCGGGCTCGCGATATACGACACGATGCAGTTCGTCCAGTGCGACGTGGCCACCTACTGCATCGGCCAGGCTTCCTCCATAGCCGCCATGATTCTGGCCTCCGGCGCCAAGGGCAAGCGGTACGCGCTCCCGAACTCGCGAATCATGATGCACCAGCCCTGGGGCGGGCTCCAGGGCAACGCCACGGACCTGAACATCGCGGCCGAGGAGATTGTGAGGCTCAAGAAGGCCGTGAACGCCATAATGTCCAGGCATACGGGCAGGCCCGCTGGTACCGTGGAGAAGGACTCTGACAGGGACTTCTTCATGTCCGCCGCGGCCGCCAAGGAATACGGAATAGTCGACGAGGTCATCGAAGCCACCAAGAAGAAGGGCTAGGCGCGGGACGGGCACCCGGGCCGACGGAGGTCCACATGGCGAAGAAGAAGGCGGGCGGACCGAAATGCACTTTCTGCGAGAAGCCCAGGGGCGACGTCGAGCTGGTCCAGGGCCCGCCGGGAATCTACATCTGCAACGAATGCGTCGACCTCTGCGGCACCATCTTCTCCGAGGACCTTAGGAAGAAGAGGAAGAAGACCCCGATCCCGTCCCTGAATCTCGAGAACCTGCCGGACCCGGCGGTCATCAAGGCCGAGCTTGACAAGTACGTCATCTCGCAGGAAAAGGCCAAGAAAATCATCTCCGTCGCCGTGCACAACCACTACAAGCGCATCCTCATGGACGCCGACGACGACGAGGTCGAGGTTGAGAAGAGCAACATCCTCCTAATCGGCCCCACGGGCAC
>JBFZBV010000580.1:0-5085 GCA_041308285.1 Planctomycetota bacterium
GCGTTCAAGAAGCTGATTTTCCTCTACTGGGGAGGCGGAGACCTCGCCGATCTCCTGGCCGGGGCGCAGTTCCTCAAGGACTGCGGATTCGTTGATCCCCGGGAAATCGGCATTCTCGGGATGAGCTTCGGGGGGTTCGCAGTCCTCAGCTGCATCACCCAGGCGCCGGATACTTTCAACGCGGCGGTCGAGGCGTACGGCCCGTCCAACCTCTTCACGTTCATCGCCTCCAATCCGCCGTCATGGGCGGAGGGAGTGTATGCGCTGGTCGGCCACCCCGAACGGGACAAGGACTATCTGAGGCAGAGGTCCCCCATCAACTACGTCGACAGGATTAAGACGCCCCTTCTCGCAATCCAGGGCAAGAACGACCCGAGGGTCGCCAAGGCGGAATCGGACCAGATAGTGGAGTCGCTGAGGTCGCGCAACCGGGAGGTCGAGTACATCGTCTTCGACGACGAGGGGCACGGGTTCACGAAGATGAGGAACCAGATTGCGGCGCTCAAGGCGACGGCGGACTTCTTCGACAAGCACCTTGCGCGGCAGCCCTAGGGCTCCGGGACGCACCGCAGGGGACGGGCGCCTTTCAGGCGGAGGGCATCGGCGGCGCGCTTTCGCCGGCCGCGTCCTCGTCCGGCGCGGAGCCTTCGGGCCTCTTCAAGTCGTACTGGGCGATTTTCGCGTCGAGCGTGGGCCTCGAGACTCCCAGCATCCTTGCGGTTTCCGACTTCTTCCATCCGGTCTGCGCCAGCGTCCTCGAAATCACTTCCGACTCCACCTTGTCGACCGCATCCTTGACGATGTCCTTGAGGGGCCTCTCCATCTGGAGCATGTCCATGTCCGGGGCCGACTTGACCCTTATGGTCTCGCTCAGGTTGTCAGGCTCCACGGCGCCGTCGCTCAGCGCGTGCACCCTCCGCATCTCGTTCTCCAGTTCGCGCACGTTCCCGGGCCAGTTGTAGTTCACGAGCAGCCTCAGGGCTTCCTTCGAGACCTTGAGCTTCTCCCTCTTCGTCTCGACCGAGAAGACCGTGAGGAAGTGATCGACTAGAAGCGTGATGTCCTCCCTGCGATCCTTCAAATCCGGCAGGGTCACCGCGACGACGTTCAGCCTGTAGAAGAGGTCCTCCCTGAACCTGCCGTCCTGGACATGCTGCTTCAGGTCCACGTTCGAGGCCGAAAGAATCCTCACGTTGACCTTCTTCGTCTCCTTGCCTCCGACAGGCCTGATTTCCCCCTCCTGGATGGCCCTGAGCAGCTTCTTCTGCATGGCCGGGCTCATCTCGCTTATCTCGTCGAGGAAGAGGGTCCCGTCGTCCGCCACCTCGAAAAGCCCCTTCTTGTTGCTTATCGCCCCCGTGAATGCGCCGCGCACGTGCCCGAAAAGCTCGCTCTCCAGGAGCGTTTCGGAAACCGCGGCGCAGTTCAGGGACACGAAGGGCATCTTCTTCCTCGGCCCGTTGAAATGAATCGCCCTTGCGACCAGCTCCTTGCCGGTTCCGCTCCTTCCGTGTATGAGCACCGACACGTCCGAGTCGGTGATGCGGTCGAGGAGATTGAACACCGCCCTCATGGACTTCGAAGTGCCGATTATGTTGTCGTAGTTGTATTTCGACGTGAACTCCTTCTGACTCCGCTCGAGCGTCTCCTTCGTCCTGACTAGCTCGACCTGCTGATCCTCGACCTTCTTCGCGAGCAGGGCGTTGAGCTGCTCGAGCTTGGACTTCGCCTCCTCGAGTTCGGCCTGTTTCTTGAGGTTGTCCTGATAGAGCCTCGCGTTCTCGATTGCAATCGAGGCCTGGTCGCCGAACGAGGCAAGAGCCTTCATGTCGTCCGGCGTGAAGACCCCTTTCTCGAACCTGTTGTCCATGTATACGACGCCGATTATCCTGCCCCTCGCGTTCAGGGGTATGCACAGCACCGATCTCAGCTTCAAATCCGTGACGCTCATGTACTCCTGGAACCGCTCGTCGGTGAGCGCATCGGACGAGAGCACGGCCTTGCCCGTGGACGCGACCTGTTCGGCTATGGAGTGGCTTATCTTGAAGGCGGGCTTCTTCACGGACTCCTTGTCGAAGTTCCTGGCGACCTCGAACCTGAGCTTCCCTTCCTCTGTCAGGACGAGGAATCCCCTCTCGGCGCTCGTCAGCATGATTGCGGAGTCGAGAATCATGTTCAGGAGCTTCCTCAGGTCCAACTCCGAGTTGGTCGCCTTGTTGATTTCTATGAGATGCTCCAGCTTGTTCTTGTATTCCTCGAGGGCGTCCAGCCTGTCCCCCTCCTCCCCGCCGATGAAATCCCTGAAAATGTCCGAGGCCCGCCTGATTCCCTCGTCCCCCAGCGTCTTGCTGATTTCCATCAGAATGCCCGCGAACTTCGAGTCCAGGTCCGTATCCTTCTCAAGGGCGGGCTTGAGCGGCAGCCGTCTGCGGCGGACAATCCTCCTCGGCCTCTTCCTCCTCCCCGGCCTGACCGCCTGCGTTTCGGGCTCATCCTCCAGGACGAGAGTGATGACCGCGTTCCCAATCTCAATCCTGTCGCCGGGCGACAGCTTCGCCGCGTTGACTTTCCGGCCGTTCAAGCATGTCCCGTTCTGGCTTTCGAGATCCACGAGCTTCAGCCCGTCCGCGGTGCGCTCCACATGGCAGTGGAAGCGCGAAGCGAGCGGGTCGGAGATTTGTATGGCGTTCTCAGCGGCGCGGCCTATGGTCGTGACCGGCGATGACACCTCTACCGTCTTCTGCGAGCCTTTTTCCGATACCACTAGAGTTTCCATGTCACATCCCGCCAGGATTAATCCTGATTATCGGTGCTATGTTGACGGCGAAGGTCTTGAGGCCGGAGCCCGGGAAGCTCACGACGACCCTGGCCGCGTCCCCCATCCCTTTCATCGCCACGACAATCCCCTCGCCCAGCTTGAGGTGCCGCACGCGGTCGCCCGTACGGAACGGCGCCGAATCGCCCGTCTGAACCGTCGATGCAAGCTGCGCGGCCGCAATACCGGCCTGAATCCTGGACGCCGTGCTCTCCGGAGGGACAGCTGTAATCCCCGATTCCCTCAGGAATCTCGAGGGTTCGCCGAACACGGTCTCGCCCCTCGGCGTCCTCCGGTTCTTCGCCCAGGACAGGACCAGCCTGCGCTTCGCCCTGGTCATCCCCACGAAACAGAGCCTCCTCTCCTCTTCCACGCGCATCTCGTCGCCCTCGGCCTCGGGGCCGAAGTGCGGAAGCAGCCCCTCCTCCAGGCCGGCCATTATTACGGCGTCGAATTCGAGACCCTTTGAGGAATGCATCGTCATGAGCGAGACGGCCTCTTTGCGGTCCCATTTGTCCACGTCCGAAAGCAGGGAAATCTCCTCCAGGAACTGCTGCAGGGTGCCTTCCGGGTGCTTATCGTCCCACTCCCTGCACGCCCGCTCGAGCTCCATCACGTTTTCAACCTTCTCCTCGGCGTTCTCGCCCGCCGTCCGCCGCAGGTGGTCCGCGTACTTCGTCAGGTTCGCCACGTGGGCGACGAGACCGCCCATCCCCCCGCCCGAGTAATGGCTGACGGCGTCCACCACTCCGAGGAGTTCCCTGAGGCCGTTCCTGAGCTTCCGGGGCGTCTCCGGAGCTTCCGCCGCCCTGCCCGCGGCGTCAAGGAGCGGGACGCCGGCGCTCTGGGAGCAGGACCGTATCGCCTCGAGGGCCTTGACGCCTATCCCCCTCGCAGGGACGTTGCACACCCTCAGGAACGCGACGTCGTCCTTGGGATTCGCGGACAGCCGCATGTAGGCGAGGAAATCCTTTATCTCCCTGCGCTGGTAGAACTCGACGCTGCCCACGATTACGTATGGGATTCCGTCGTCCCTGAGCGCGGCCTCAATCGCCCTGGACTGGGCATTGGTCCTGTATAGGACGGCGGTCTCCCCGAATTCAATCCCCTCTCCGGCTAGAGCAGAGATTTCTCCCGCGATCATGAGGGCCTCGTCCTCGGGGTCGAATGCGCTCAGAATCTTCGGCGGATCCCCCTGCGGCAGCACCGGGATGAGCTTCTTGTCCTCCCTTTCGACGTTCCTGGAGATGAGGGATTCCGCAGCCTTCAGGATGAGTCCGACGGACCTGAAGTTCTGCTCCAGGAAGACCGTGGCGGCGTCGGGATATTCCTTGCGGAAGTCGAGGATGTTCCTGATGTCCGCGCCCCTCCAGCCGTATATCGACTGGTCCGGATCCCCGGTGACGCATATGTTGCGGTGCTCCTGCGCGAGCAGCTTGACGATTTCGTACTGCAGCCTGTTCGTATCCTGGTATTCGTCTATGAGTATGTACCTGAACCTGCGCCTGTAGTCCTCGAGGATGCGCCCGTCGGTTCGAATCATCTTCAGGAACACGAGGAGCAGATCGTCGAAATCCAGGGCGTTGTTGGCCCTGAGCCTGTTCTCGTATCCCTCCAGGATTCTGGCGAGGACGGGGTCCGTCCTGGACGGAGCGGCCCCGGGACTCCTGTTCTTGACCGCGCTTATCCTGCCCGGAAGCCTGGAAAGCCCCGCTTCAACCGGGTCCAGGTTCAATTCCTTCAGAAGCGCCTTGAGGCATGCGGTCTGATCAGACCTGTCGTATATCGTGAAGTCCCTGGAGTACCCTTCCAGGGAAAGATCGCGTCTGAGAAGCCTGGCGCAGAGCGAATGGAAGGTCGACAGCCATGCGCCATCGGTCCCGGAAGCGGCCGCGACGCGCTCCCTCATCTCCTCGGCCGCCTTGTTGGTGAACGTGAGGCAGAGAATGTTCCATGGCGGCACTCCGCGGGACGCCAGGAAGGCCACCCTGGAGGTTATCACGCGGGTCTTTCCGCTTCCCGGCCCCGCGATTACGAGCAGAGGCCCTTCGGTGTGGCAGACCGCCTCTTTCTGCCGGTCAGTCAGGCTGGAAAGGATGTCGCAAGCCACGCGGCCACCGCAAAAGCGCGAAACGGGGTTATTCTATCAAACTCGCGGGGTTTCATGTAGCCTGCTTCGGGCGGCGGGCGACCTGATTCTCCTGGATGCATCGTCGGTCGTTTTCACCGCGGGACCTGCTATCCCGTACTCGTGCTTTCATGCCGCGTAT
>JBFZBV010000581.1:0-3305 GCA_041308285.1 Planctomycetota bacterium
ACGAATACGCGGCATGAAAGCACGAGTACGGGATAGCAGGTCCCGCGGTGAAAACGACCGACGATACATCCAGGAGAATCAGGTCGCCCGCCGCCCGAAGAATCCGGACTCTTCACCCCTGCCCGGGCCCGGCCGTCCTTGACATCCCAGGGCCGGCGGAAATAGAATCCCCATAGCCCGGAGAAGCCGGAACCGGACCGGAAGCACGGCTTGTCCCGGCACGTCGCGCGCATGGCGCGTGCGACCCGGAATCCGATTCGATTCGTGCAGGGGGATTTTGGCGAAATTGCCAGGCCTTTTCCGCTTTGACCGGGGGATCTGATGCTGAAAATCAACCTTCTCGGGACCAGGAACTCCGACGTGACCCTGGAATGGGAAATCAACGACCTTCTCGGCAACGCCCCGAGGTACAAGAAGGGGACCATGACGTTCGCCGTGAAGAGGGAGGAGCCCCTTCCCTTCATGGTCTCCGGGACCCTCGAAGGGTGGGACGTCGCGTTCAGCTTCGACGAGGAGGAGGCCGTCCTGCGCATATCCAAGGGCAAGGAATCAATCGAGGTGCAGTCCAGGCTCGACACCAGCGACATCGTCCAGGTGCTGTTCAGGGACGAGGTCTACGATTCGCGCCACGCGCTGTCCGAGAGCTCGGAAATGGTGAAACCCGCGGCCCTCTACAGCCTCCTGTCCCTCGCGATGGAATGCTGCGGCGGGGAGAACAAGGAGCCCTGCTCGGACATGCCCCGGAAGCGGATGCTGACGGTGACCGAATTCGCCTCGAGGAAGATGGCCGAGGCGCAGAGGTTCTTCAGCGAAATCGTCGACCAGGTCCTCGCGTGGCAGGAGGAGGAGGGGGACGAGGTCGAGGAGTCCCTGCTTTCGCTCGACGTGCCGCTCCCGTTCGGCAAGGCGTCGAGGAAGAAGGGCGCGGCGCGGAAGGCCGCCCGGAAGAAGTGAAGCCCCGCCGCCGGCCGGGCGGTCAGTCCAGGTCCAGGATGACCGCGAGGGAGTACTCGAGCCCCGAAGGCGTCTTGTTGACCTCGTTGGCCGCGTACCTGCACGACAGGGCGAAGGTCTTCACGAACTTCAGGTTCTCGAACCTCTGCGCGAGCTTCGCCGCAATCTCGCCCTGCTTCTTCCTGACCGCGGCCTCGTAGGCGTCCTGGCGCATCTTCATCTGGTCCGGCGGCAGGTTCCTGCCGTACGTCTGCTCGATAATCCTGTTGCCTTCCTTCCAGTCCAGCGGCCGCATCTCCTCCGCGAGGAGGAGGCGGTAGGACGCCATCAGCGAGAACAGCCTGTCCCCGTCCACGAACAGGGACAGGGAGGACTTGTCGCCGACCGACGCCCTGGCCTGGGCGTAGCCCTCCTCCCCGGCCAGGAGGCCGCGCCGCGAGGTCGCGCCTATGACCTCTTTCGCGAACTCGAGGGAGGTGAACACCACAATCTGGCTCCCCCTGGTGAAGAACCCCGGCTTGAAGTCGGGCGAGACCTCGGACCTGACCTCCATGGGGAGGTTGTCGACGTACGTGATGCGCGCGTCCTCGAGCGATTCGGTCTTGAGGATTGGGACCTCGGACGGAGGCGCCTTGGCCGCGAATTTCTCAATCTGCGAGTTGAATATCCCGCTGATTTCACCGGCGACCGCCTCGGGATCCGGCGACACGGCGGCGAGGCACAGCCACGGGAGCGGCGGCTGGAAACCCTGCCTCGGCGGGCCCGCGAAGGGAGAGGCCTTGAAGAACACTGCGAAGTCGCTGCCCAGGTTAGCCGCGATGCGCGTGAAAGCGTCGGCGAAGGACTCGTTGAGCTTGAGGAAGCTCTCGCGCGAGTCGGCGTCGCCCTCGTACCCGAGCTGGTCCCACAGCTCGCGCCAGTCCTTCCTCACCGAGAAGGAGCACGCGGTGCCGGCGGGAGCCACGCGCGAGTCGAAGGGCTCGGCCGCCTCCAGGCCGTAGGTCCTGACGAGGAACGGGTTGAACTTCCCGCCGGCGTAGATCATCCTGCCGTCGGTCCTGATTGTGCCGGAACCGGGTTCAAGCCTGACCGTGCCGGATATCGAGACCGCGTTCTCCAGGTCGACCACGCCGCGCTGCGCTCCGTTCAGGTACCTCCCGATGTAGACGAACGGGAAGGTGGACACCTTCACCTCGGACTTCTTCCTTATGTCGAGGAGCGAATCCGCGGCCTTGAAGTCCACCCAGTACCTGCATATGCACCCGGAATCCTGCGCCACGAATGCGTCGCGGAACTCGGGCCTGGCTCCCAGGCTGCCCGATATGCCGGAGGACGAGAGCTGGAGCACCGACTCCATGGCGCTCCTGCGGTTCGAGACCACGAGCAGGTCCTTGAGCACCGCGAAATAGATGTCCTCGGGGCCGGAAGGGGTTTTCACCTTGACGCCGGTGAACCCGCCGCAGTCGGAAATCTCCATGCCCTCGGGCGCCGCCCGGGACAGCACCGGGTCGGCGAACAGCGCAGCTATTCTGACCTTGAGGCCGGTCAGGAAGGTGAACGCCGCGAAAGTGAACTTCACCCCCGGCACTGCCGCTGTCCCGGCCCCGGCCCGGCCCGCCGCGGGCGCCGGCGCGGGGTCCGCGAAGACCGCGACGGCGGTCTTGTACCCGAACGCGGCCTCGAACGGGTCCACGCCGGACTTCTCCTTGAACCCGGAGAGCGCTGCGAGCGCCGAGTCTATCTTCTCGTCGACGCGGATTTCCCTGAACATGGGATCGGTCCGGACCGCGGTCTTGTACCTGGGCGATTTCCTGACCGCGTCCAGGAACTCCATGGCCTGCGGCCAGGATGAAGCCAGATTCTCGAATTCCGCGTATGCGACGGCGTCGGGCGGCACCACGTCGATGATTTCCAGGGGGAACTTCCTCGTGGCCTTGTAGACAACGAAGAGCGCGGCGAGGGCGAGGAGCAGGAGCAGGGCGCCGAAAGCGATTCCCGCCCACTTGAGGATTCTCCCCAGGCGCGATCGGCCCTTCTTGCCCGGCGGGGTCGCGCACGATGCTGCAGGCTGGTCCACTCGCTCGCTCCGAATCCTATCGGCGTCTTCGGAAACCCGTCAGCGGTCTCGGTTTCGAACACGCGCAGAAATCAGTATGCACTCCTTAGTCTTTAGTATAAACGATTGCCGCGGGGTATTGTTTGCTGCACCTTCGGCATGCCGGCATGGAGGCAGCGATGAAGAGTCGCGCGCGGAATCGTTGATTTGGCTCCGCACGCGCCGCGCCCGCAATCCGCATGGAGGTGAATCAAGGCATGGGCCGGAAGAACGATCGAACGGCACGTCGAATGCA
>JBFZBV010000582.1:0-5659 GCA_041308285.1 Planctomycetota bacterium
GGAACAGGTTCAACGTCGCCGTGGCCGAGGTGGACGATCTCGACCACAGGCAGGCCGCCACGCTGGGAATCGTGTCGGTTTCCAACGACTCCAGGTACCTTCTGGGCCTGCTCGAACAGGCGGCCGGATTCGCGAAGTCGCACCCTGGCGCCGAAGTGCTCGACTATTCCATCGAAATGCTTTGAGGGCCCGGCAATGCCCAATCCCCAGAGGAAGAACAGGCTCGAGCGGTTTCTCATGAAGGAAATCGCATCCATACTCCACACAGAGATGAAGGACCCCAGCATCGGGCTCGTGTCGGTGACCGGAGTCCAGGTATCGACCGATTTCAAGACCGCCCGGGTCAAGGTGTCGGTCTACGGCGGGGCCGAAGAGAAGAACAGGAACATGCGCGCCCTGAAGAGGGGCAGGGGCTACATACAGTCCTGCGTCGCCGGCATGCTCAGGATGCGGACCGTGCCGGAAATCCGCTTCGAGCTCGACGAGTCGATAGAGAAGTCCATCAGGATCGGCCAGATAATCTCCAAGGCCGTGGAAGAGGACCGCGAGAGGGCCGTGCTCAGGGGCGAGATCCCCGGCGAACCCGGTGAGGCGGAGGCCGGCTCGCCGGAACCAGGGGAGGCCGAGGACGACGAGGAAGACGGCGGCGAGGACCCCGGGGAGGATGGGGACGGCTCCGCGGACGAAGAGGATTGAAGCATGCCGCTCTGGGTGAAGGTCGTGCTGGGCCTGGCGGCGGCCGCGGCGCTCGCGCTGGTCGTCGAGCGCCTCATCGTGACCGACGAGGAGGCCATAAGGTATTCCCTCGACCGCGTGCGCGCATGCGCATTGAAGGCCGACGTCGAGGGCTGCCTCGACGAGTTCGCCCCGGACTACAGCCACAGGTCGCTGACGCGCGAGGATCTGAAGAAATACGGCAGGACCTTCGTCGAGACTTCCAGGCTGCTCAAGCTCGAGTTCATCGGCAGGAAGCTCGAGGTGTCCGGCGACGCGGCGCGCGTGTCGGTCGAACTCCTCGTCAGGCTCCGGGAAGGCGCCGAGGAGGCGCCGTTCCTGGCGCGGTTCGACGTCCTGTACGGCCGGACCGCGGAAGGCTGGAAGATTACCGGCTTCGAACCCCGCTAGCAGGGCACCGCCGTTCAATCCCCGAGCTTGTGGACCCTGCCGTTGATTCTGATGGATTTCGGAACCACCCTCTCCTCGGGCAGGTTGCCGCTTATCGGCCAAGTCCCCTTGAGGGACTTGATGACGCCTCCGGCGTCCTCCACGTCGGCGTGAATCAGGTTCATGAGCGAAGGCAGGTCGCTCGTCGCCTGCTTCAAATCGAGCGAGATGCTGCCCAGCTCGCCCAGAACCTTCTTCAGGCTCTCGACAAGGACCGGCAGGTCCGACTCGATGAGGGAGCTGAGGCCCCTGCTTATCCCCGGCAGCTTCTGGCTGAAGTTCGCGAGCTTGTCGGAGGTCTCCTCCAGGGACGCCATGGTCCCCCTTGCGTCGGACACGAGGGGCTCGAAGTCGCGGGAGGCCCTTTCGAAATTCTCGGAGGCGGGCTTGAGATTGGCGGCCATGGACTTGAGGTCCTCCACGACGGCCGGGAGGTTCCCTGCCACCACCTTGAGGTCATCGACCATCACGTTGAGCCCCTTGGCGGCCGAATCCGCGTCGGTGGCGAATTCGAGGAGCTGGTTGTACATCTTCTTCTGGTCGTTGAGGAGCTCGCCAATCGAGTTGTTCCCCGCGTTTATCCTGCTGGTGATGCCCTCCACGTTCTCCATGGTCTTCTTGAGCTCGACCTCGATGCCCTTGAATTCCTCGGCGATGACCTGCAGGTCGCCCAGGATTTCCTCGACCTGGCCCCCTATCCCCTTCGTTATCTTCATGCCGAGGACGTAGCCGTCCGGCGCCTCCGGGCTGTCGAGCCTGCCGGGGAGGATGTCGATTGCGGTGGAGCCCATGATGAAGGGGAGCTGGACATCCGCCTTGGAATCCTGCCTGACCTTCTCGGCGTAGGGGCTGAAGATGATGAGCGTGGCGAGCACGCCGTCAATCTTCCTCCGGGCCGTCCCGCCCTCGACCTCGAAATCCTTGTCGAACGTGACGGGGTCGAGCTGCTCGACGTTGCCTGCCGGCAGGCCGTTCAGCGTGACCTTCGAACCCACCTCGAGGCCGTTGCCGTGCTCGAGGTAGATTCTCACCGTCTTGCTCTTCTGGAGGAGACGCCTGCCGTGCGTGGTGATGACGAGCCCCGCCACGAGGATGAAGAGGGCCAGCACGACGAAGAGGCCGACGGTCTTCTCCATGCGCTTCGCCAGGAGTTTCATGGGATTCCTCCGCTTCCCCGGAAGCCGGGCGCCTGCCCGGGCAGCCGGATTAAATCACGTTCGAGTTCTCGATGAACCCGAGCTTCTGGTCGTCCACGGACCTCAGCATGGAGACAATCTTCTCGAGGGCCCCGGACTGCACCATCCTGCCGCCCTCCATTATTCCAATCCTGTTGGTGATGCTCGCGAGGAGGTCCAGGGTGTGGGAGGCGATGAGCATGGTGACCTGCTTCTCCTCGTTCATCTCCTTGAGGCGCTTGAGGACAATCTGCGCGCCCTCGGGGTCGAAGTCCTCGAGCGGGTTGTCGATAATCAGGATTTCCGGTTCCATGACGAGCGTCATCGCGAAATGCGCCCGCTTCTTGACGCTCCGGTTGATCGACGAAGGCCTGTCGTCCTTGTAGCGGTCAATCTGCATCTTGGCCAGCTCGGTCATGACGCGCCTGCGCATCTCCTCCTCGTCCATGCGCGTGTGGTAGGTGAGGGGCAGGGCCACGTTCTCGTAAATGGTCGCGTTGGAGAGGAGGACGCCCTGTTCGAAGAGGTACCTGACGGACGTCCTGAACCTGTGGGTGCTCCTGAACTCGCGGACGTCGCGGCCCTCGATGAGGATTCTCCCCGAGACGGGTTCGAGCAGGCCCGCGCAGAGGCGCATGAGGGTCGTCTTTCCGCCTCCGGAAGACGACAGAATCGTGAAGACGTCCCCCTTGGACAGGCTGAAGCTCACGCCCGACACGATGTTCCTGTTCCCTATCGCGTAGGTCAGGTCTTCGGCCGAAATCACCGGCGGCGCAGCCATTCGAGCCCCTAGAGATAGATGGACAGGAACGAGTTGGCGAGCACGCAGAACGCGAGCGAGTACATCACGGCCTTGGTGGCGCACTGCGGCACCTCCGTCGAGGACATCTGCGGCTCGAGGCCGTGGTAGCAGCAAATCGTCGAGATGATAATCCCGAATGCCAGGACCTTCAGGAGCGACACGGAGATGTGCGAAACCTGGAGCTCGTCGAGGAACTTGTAGAGCTGGAACTCCGCGGCGTTCTCGGCGGTCCTCGAGAACGTGTACCCGCCCATCACTGCGAAGAAGCCGAACAGGACGTCGAGGACGAGCATCGACACCAGCATCCCCACGATTCTCGGGAAGAGAAGGAAGTAGCGGATGTCGATGCCGTGGCTCTCGAGGAGCGCTATCTCGCCGTTGACCTTCATGTTGCCGAGTTCCGTGGCTATGGCAGTGCCGGACCTCGCGATTACGATGAGAGCTATGAAAATCGGCCCGAGCTCGCGAATCAAGAGGAACATCGCGGCCACGCCGGCCAGATGCGCGACGCCGAAACCCGGGAGCAGGGAGATTGAAGCGATGAAAATCAGGGTCCCTATCGAAATCGAAGTGATGAAAATCAGGGGAATGGCCTGAATCGCGGTGAAGAAGACCTGCTTCTCGATGAGGCCGAGGACGTCAATCTGGCCCAGCGACGACTCCGCCGCGGCCGCCCGGAAGCTTGAGGAAAACAGCGTGGCGAGCTCCACGGGGTAGACAATCAGCTCCGTCGCCCGCCTGCCGACCAAGTTGAGGAACGAAGCCATCTGGCTCCCTCATTGAGCCCACGCGCCCGTCCTCAGCGCTTGCGCTTGCGGATAATCTGGCCGCGCTGCTTGAGCGTCTCGCCCGTGAGGGACGGCACGAAACCGGTCATCCTGCATATCGGGCAGGCAGCGTACATGCTCCCTCCGCAGGCCTCGCACTGCTTCATGCCGTGGGCGCAATTGGGACAGTTCACGTATCCTCTGGAATTGCAGGTGGGGCACCTCTTGTCGTGCATGAGCAGCGCGGACATGTAGGTCTCCCTCTTGCAGTCCACGGCGAGCAGGTGCTTGTCGTCGAAGAGCTCCGCGGCGAACGCCTCCATCCTCTCGCTCTCGCCCCCCAGCGTCTTCTGCCTGTAGTACAGGTCGGTCTCCGGCGTCGGATCCGACGTCCAGATTATCAGGTCGCAGTCCGGGCACCTCATGACGGAGAACCCCATGCACACGTCGCAGAGCGTTCCCCCCTTGCCACTGCAGGCTTCGCATTCGACCAGCCCTTGCCCGCCGCAGTGCGGGCAGAGCAGGAGGGACTCCTGGTCCGCATGGGCAGGCTCCACGGTCCTCTCGTATATCGGCGGGCCGGTGCAGCCGGCCGCGGCCATCGCCACGGCCGCGAGCAGCGCGCAGGCCCGCGCGCGCATCGGGATTCCTCTCATGTTCGAGCCCCCAACCTTCACCTGCCGGCCCCCCCGTCCGGTTCCGTCCGCTCCGCGGCGGCCTTGACGCACCTGAAACCGAGGTCCGCGAACCGGTCCTCCGGTTTCGACCTGTCCCTGTACGAGCACCTGACCTCGGTTTCGTCGCTGTTGTACGATCCTCCCCTGCTCACCCTGAATGGCGACGGGAAATCGTTCACCGGATCGTCGACCGAACCGGCCTTGGATTTGTAGAACTCCTTGTGGTAGAAGTCCAGGCACCATTCCCAGACGTTCCCGGCCATGTCGTGGCATCCGGACTGCGAAACGCCGGTCTTGTACGTCCCCACCCTCGTCGGCTTGCGGACGTTGCCCTGGAAGTTGAGCAGCGTGAAGTCCGGCTTCTGGATTCCCCATGGGTACTTGAAGCACGTGCGCGTCTTGAGGTCGTACCCTGAGGCCTTCTCCCACTGGGCCTCAGTCGGCAGGGATTTGCCGGCCCAGCAGGCGAAGGCGTATGCGCTGTACCACGAGACGCCCGTGACCGGTTCGTCCGGCACCGGGGCGTTCCTGGAAGGTTCCGCCGGCCGGCTTTCGCCCCCGGTCCCGGAGCCGGACGCGTCCTTCGGGGCTTCCTTTGGCCAGAAGGCGGGGGTGTGGTCGTATTCGGGAGGCTCGTCCTTGTGGCTGTAGGCCCTCCTCTGGGCCGGCGCAGCCTTGGTCCACCACTCGAGGAACGCGGCGTACCGGGCGTTCGTGACCTCGAATCTGTCGACGAAGAAGGCGGAGATTTTCACCTTGTGCCTGGGCGCCTCGTCCTCGTCGCTGCTGTCGGACCCGATTTCCACCTCCCCTTCCGGCACGAAGACCATGACGGCGCCGTCCCTCGAGGAGACGTACTCCCCCTGCTCGGACCCCTTGGCGATGCCAGCGGGGAGGGTTTCGGGGAACACGGCCTTTTCCGCGGCTGAGGCGCAGGCGCAGATCGCGGCGCACGCCAGTGCTGCAATCGAAGCCAATCCTGCCTTCATCTGACCCCCGGTACAAACGGGAACCGACCGCACGATTCTATGCCAATCCTGCTCCATGTTTCAAGACCGCAGCCGAAGGATTGGA
>JBFZBV010000583.1:0-8075 GCA_041308285.1 Planctomycetota bacterium
TGTTGGAAGCCGCTGACCTTCGCGGGCGTCCTGCTTCGCCTGCAAGTGCATCGATTGCGCGCGGATGACACGTTCCGGAATGAGCGCGCGCAATCGATGCGAAATAGAAGAAAAGTTTCGGGAAGGGAGCGCGAGGGGAACCTCTTTTCAAAGAGGTTCCCCTCGCAATGAGCTTTCTCAGGCTCGGATTTGCTTTTCCCCGGCCCCGCCGGCGCGTTTACGCCTCAGGCGCGACGCGAGGCGGACGGCGCAGAGCGCGGCCAGGGCCTCGAATCCCGTGGCTCCGCAGCTCTTGCCTTCGCGGGGTCCGGGGGGCGGTTCCGGGGGCGGCTCGTACTCGAAGGCTCCGAGGTCGAGCGCCGCGTCCGAGGGCCTAATCTCGCTCGCGCGGTGCTTCGCGTACTGGAAGTAGAGCGGATTCGCGGACGCCGACGCGTGCAGTGCGGCCCCTGCGTTGCGGCACGGCGACGACTCGAGCGGCCGGAAGTCCTGGCCCGTGCCGTCTGCGAACAGGGGATCGGCCCCGTTCACGTGGCCTCCCGCGTCGTTTATGACCCCCGTGAGCCCGCTGTGGCTCGCGACCGCCCCGGCCTTGAACCAGCAGTTCCTGAGGTCCAGCGTGCCCTCCGCGTTGAGCCAGGCCAGCCGGTCCCCGCTCTCGGAGACGAACACGACGTTGTTCCTGCAGTCGCACTTCTCGTCGTTCGTCGAAAGGCGCAGGAGCGTGGTGTTGCCGGCCCGGGTCGAGACGACCGTGTTGTTGTAGAAGTACAGCGTGCCCTTGCGGTAATGGGAGGCGTCACCCCCGTCTCCGCCGTAGTGGACGATTTGGCTGTTCCCGGCCCCGTCCGGCTCGATGAGCACGTTGCCGTACACGTACGTCGAACCGTATTCCGCGTCCGTGTACAGGTTGTCCGATTCGACAAGGTCGAGCTGGCGGTTGCCGGACTCAATCCAGTTGTACCTGATTACCGTCCCTGCAGATCGGTCCTTCAGGTTGTTTCCGAGGCAGCCGGATCGCAGGGGGCCGAAGCGGTTGAACTGGAAGACGATGCCGTTCGCCTCGGTGTAGTTGTTATGCTCGTAGATGGACGTCTCGATGCCGTTGTCGTGGATGTAGCAGCCCTCGACCAGGACGTCCGCCGACTGCCACGCGCAGAAGAAACCGTTGCCGCAGTCGTGGAACTCGCAGTTGCGCATTACGAGGTGCTCGCCCTTTTCCACGGTTACGGCGGCTGCGTTGGACGCGTAGGCGTGGGAGGCGGAGTCGTCCCCTGTGTATGCGAATCCGGGCCTGGCGGACCTGATTTCCAGGTTCTCGACCGTAATCCACTGCGGCATGAGGTCGGGCGGGGTGTTGGCGCCGCCGATTTTGACGACGCTGCGGTCCTCGTTCCAGAAGTTGAGCGGCGACGGCGTGACGGCGTTCTCGCCCGAAATCACCGGCAGCGCGCCCGAGGCGTCGGGGACCCCCGTGATTCTTATCGGCTGCGACTGCGTGCCCTGGCGGCAGAGGACGAACTTCGTCCTGTACGGTGAGGACCGCCGGAAAATCCTCACCGTGTCCCCGGCCGCGAGCTGGTGCCATGGGACCGTGTCGAGCTCCGTGTGCGTCCTGCCGGGCCCGACCTCGTAATCCGCGCCCGCGGCGGCCTGCGCCGCCGACAGGATGCAGGCCAGTGCAATCGATGCAAATCTCGCCATGCGCCCTCCCGAAAGCTTCCGAAGGGGAACCGCCAGCGTCCCGAATCAACGCACATGATTCTACACCGCCCGCGCCTGCCCTGGGAACAGCCCCCGCCCGCCGCCGGCGCGGAAATCATATTTCCTGCAGGATTCCCCTTGCATGCCTATAGGGTAGGGGGGTATACTACAGCGTCATTTGGAGGACGAGCCATGCACATCGTAGCCGACAGGAAAGCCCTTCTCTCGCGGACCGACCGCCTCCTCGGCCAGGTCGGGGCCATCCGGAGGATAATCGAGGAGGGCAGGGACAAGGAATGCTACTCCGTGCTGCACCTCATGACCTCCGCCCGCGGGGCCCTCGACGGGCTGATTCGCCTGTATCTCGAGGGCCATATCCGCGACCACGTCGTATCGGTGCCGAAAGAAGCCAAGCGCTCCGAGGCCGGGGAGCAGCTCATCCTCGCCCTCCGGGCCTTCCTGAGGTGACCGATGATAGGGCGCTACAGGGAATCCGGCGGGTTCAGGTCCCTTTTCAGGTCCAGGGACGTGCTGCGAACCGCGCTTGCGGGCGCGCTCGCAGCCGCCGGACTCGGCGCCGACAACCTCCTGGCCTCCCCCCCGGCCTGGGTTGCCGCCCTGCCGCTCGCGTCTCTCGTCCTTACCGGCGGACCGATAATCGCGGGCGCGGCCAGGGGCCTGGCGCGCCTCAGGTCCAACGTTGACGAGCTCGTGTCAATCGCCATCGTCGCCACGCTGGTCCTCGGCGAGTACAACAGCGCGGCGGTGGTGGCCTTCATCATGACCCTGGGCGGGCTCATCGAGGAATACACCTCCGACCGGGCCCGCCGCGCAATCGAGTCCGTAATGCGCAGCCAGCCCCTGACCGCCCTCATGGTCGAGGACGGCGTCGAGCGCGAGGCGCCGGTATCGTCCGTCGAAGCCGGCAGCACGGTGCGCATCCGGCCGGGCGAAGTGATTCCGCTGGACGGGACCGTGTGCCGCGGGGAGACCTGCGTCGACGAATCGAGCGTGACGGGCGAGCCGCTTCCAGGGGCCAAGGCCCCGGGGGATTACGTGCTTTCGGGCACCTTGAACGCAGAGGGCTGCATCGACGTCACCGTATCCCGCCCGGCCAGGGACGGCACGATTGCGAGGATTGCGCGGCTCATCGACGAGGCCGAGTCCCACAGGCCCCGAGTGCTCCGGGTCTCGGAGAGGTACGCGCGCTGGTTCACGCCGGTCATCCTCCTCCTGGCGGCGGCCACCTGGCTCGCGACCGGGGACCCCGTGCGGGCCGTGACGGTACTCATCGTGGGCTGCCCCTGCGCGTTCGTCCTGGCGACGCCCACGGCCGTCGTGGCCGCACTCGGCGCAGCCGCCCGGATGGGGCTCATGGTCAAGGGCGGCAAGTTCCTCGAGGCGGCCGGCGAGGTGGACCAGGTTGATTTCGACAAGACCGGGACGCTCACGGAGGCGCAGTTCGAAGTGGCCCGCGTGTGGAGCGCAGGGAATCTGACCGGGGACGAGGTCGTCGCCGCAGCCGCCGGCGCCGAATTCGGGTCCGAGCACCCCATAGGCCGCGCCATAGTCGAGGAGGCCGGGAAGCGCGGGATCCGCCCGCCGGTCGAAATCACGGACTTCGCCGCGGAGAAAGGAATGGGCGTCCGTGCAGGGGACGTGCTGGTCGGCAACCGGAGGCTCATGGAGATGCACGGAGTCGAAATCGGCCGGAGCCCGCTCGACCGCGCCGACGCGCACCAGGGCGAAGGCATGACCACGCTTTTCGTGGCCTTGAAGGGCGCCGTCATCGGCCTCATATCAATCAGGGACAGGATCCGGCCGGAGGCGCCCTCCGTAATCGCGGAAATCAGGGCCATGGGCATGCGGGTCCGGCTCCTCACCGGCGACCACGCGGAACCCGCCCGCGCGGCGGCCGCGGCCGCCGGGGTCGACGAAGTGCGCGCCTCGATGCTGCCCGGGGACAAGCAGATCGCGGTGCGCGAGTCGGCGGGGCTCGGAAGGCGCGTGGCTTTCGTCGGCGACGGGGCGAACGACGGGCCTGCCCTTGCCGAAGCCCACGTCGGTGTCAGCCTCGCTTCCAGGCGCAACAACGTGGCTCTTGAGACCGCGGACGCGGTCCTCATGGACGGCGGCCTGGGCCGCCTGCCTTTCCTCTTCGAAATCGGCCGCCGCACCAGGCGCACCATAATGCAGAACCTGCTTTTCTTCGGGCTCGCCTTCAACGCCGCGATGATCTCCCTTTCCGCCCTCGGGGTCCTGAGCCCGGTGCTCGGCGCCCTCGCACACAACGCGGGATCGGTGCTGGTCGTGCTCAACTCGGCGAGGCTGCTCAGGCTCGGGCGCGTCCCCCTCGGCCGGCCCGGATGCCCCGCGGACGCGGCCGCGCGCGCGGCCTGAATCCCTTCCGGCAGAGGCATATTCCCGCCGGGATGGTGTATAATCAGACGCCTATGCATGAAGCTTCCATAGCTATCGAGATAATCAAGGCGGCCGAGAGCGCCGTGGCGGACAGGCCGGGGTTCAGGGCCTCGCGCATCGTGCTGCGGGCGGGGCCGCTCTCCGGCGTGGACCCTGCCTCGCTGCGGTTCGCCTTCGAAATCCTCGCGAAGGAAGCCCCCGTGGTGAGCGGCGCCGAGCTGGAAATCCGCGACGCGCAGGTCTCGACCTCCTGCAGGGCTTGCGGATCCGGGCCGTTCGAGGGGTTCCGCGAATCCTGCCCCTCCTGCAGGAGCCCCTTCCTGACGGTGCAGGGCGCTGACGACCTGGTCCTCGAGACCCTCGAGGGGGACGTGGAAGGCGGAAGCGGAAGATAACATGCGAAGCCCGGAGTTTGAGGTGGCGCCATGGTTGAAATCCGGATAGCCCAGAAGCTCAGGCGCGCTAACGACGAAATCGCGGCCGAGAACAGGTCCCTCTTCTCGAAACTCGGCCTGCTCGTGGTGAACGTGATGGGGTCGCCCGGATCGGGCAAGACATCCATGCTCGAGGCGATTGCGCGGACCGGCGCGGGCCTTAGGATCGCCGTCATTGAAGGCGACCTCGAGACCGCGCGAGACGCCGTGAGAATCGAGAAGGCCGGGATGAAGGCCGTCCAGATAACCACCGGCAGGGCGTGCCACCTTGACGCCGGAATGGTGAAGCAGGGGCTGGAAGCCCTGGACCTCGAGGGCCTGGACGCGCTCGTTGTCGAGAACGTCGGGAACCTGGTGTGCCCCGCGGGGTTCGACCTCGGCGAAAGCCTGAGAATCCTGGTTTCCAGCGTCGCGGAAGGCGACGACAAGGCCGCGAAATACCCCCCGATGTTCGCCAGGGCCGACGTACTTGTCGTGAACAAAATCGACCTGCTCCCGCACGTCGACTTCGACATGGAAAGGTTCGAGCGGGACGCGAAGGCCGCGAGGCACGACGTGGAAATCTTCAGGATATCCTGCAAGACGGGCCAGGGCGTGGAAGACGTCGCAAGGCGCATGAGGGACGCGCGCAAGGCGGGAAACACGAAATAGCGTCCGCGTGACGGTGCCGGGAATCCTGGCGTGGCACCTTGAGATTCCTGGCTGCCGAGGATTTCAGCACCTCCCACCCCCTTTCCCTCTCCTGGGGAGAGGGAAAGAATCGGGAGGGCGAGGGTCCTCCCGAGCCACTCGTATCCGATGCGAAGTGGCTCAGCGGAGCTTCGCCCTCCCCCGGGTCTGCGTCCGGGACGTCCCCCCGAACCTTCTCAGACCGCGCACCCTGCTTCGCCTGCTGTTCAGGGCCAGGGCTTCGAAGGGTCTTCGAGGAGCTCGGCCCTCCAGAAGCATCCTGATTTATCCTGGAGGGCCGGGATTCGACAAGCTCACCCCGGCTTCCGGGCCTGTCGAGGTGGGCTCCGCCGATTGCACACACCCCGCAATTGCATTACTTCCCCTTCGACTCCTTCCATTCCGCGACAACCGCCTCGAGCCTGCGCTTCGCGGTCTCGTCGTCGAAGCCCACAATCTTCGCCAGCGGCATTATGACGAGCCCGGATTTCCCCTCGCCCATCTCCAGCGCCAGCTCCACCTTCCCGAACACGTCCCTCAGGTAGGCCGCGAAGCTCTTGTATTCCTCCGCCCCGCTCCGGGCGAACCCGAAGGCCCTGCTGTAGGTCGTCTCTATTTCGAACATGCCTGCCGGCACGAGCGGGCTCAGGTCGACCTGGGCCTTCAAATCGTCCGTAAGGAACCGCACGAGGTCGCCCAGCGTCCTCGCGCCTTCCCCGCCGGCGAGCCCGGCGTCGGCGAGAATCCACTTGAGGTACTCCGCCTTCTTCTCCGCCGGCGTGATTTCCGATTCCTTGAGCAGCATCCCGGCGGCCATCCTGAACGAGGGCACCGCCCCCCTCTGCGGGGCTCCGCCCGACATCGCGGCCAGCGCGGCAGCCTCCATCCTGAGGTTGCGCTCGAACCTCACCGCCGACCACAAGGACGACGGGCTCACGGATCCGAGCCCGGCCCCTCCGAGCCCTTCGAGCGCCTCGTACAGCGAGAGGTCGCCGAGCACCTTCTCGAGAAGCCGCGGGGGAATCCACCGAACAGGCCCCCCGGCCTGGTCCGAGACGTACTCCCTGAAGAGCGAGCCTCTCCTTTCCACTTCCGAGGCCAGGGACTCGTCGAGCTTCCCTTTCGGCGAAAGCCTGATCCTGTAGCCGAACCCTGCGAAGGCCAAATCGACGTCCGCGTCGGTTCCGCGGTTGAGGAGCTCCCTCGCGAGGACGCTCTCCACGCGGCCGCCCCTCCTGAGCGCGGCGGCCATGGACGCGGCCCTGCCGGGCGCCGCAAGCGTCCCTGCGGCATCCAGCATCGACTTCACCCAGGTTCCGTCCGCCCATTCACCCGCAGCCCCATGGAAAGCGCCCGACTTCGGCTCCAGGCCCGGCCCGATGCGCAGCTGCTCCGCGCGGCCGAATACCTCCGGCCTGTACATGGGAGCTGCCCATGCCGGAGGCAGGACGACCTCGCCCGGGAAGCTCGAGCTTAGCCGGAAGACGAGGGTCTTCGTTCCCGGTTCGAGATCGCCGACGTAGAAAATCAGCGCCTCGCGCCTGGCCTCGACCCTGTGCACGTCCGCCGCGGCCGCGGTCTCGCCGTACTCGACGCTGCGCAGAGCCCACACCGACTCCTCCGACGCATTGCGGAGCATGGACAGGATCATCGCCGCCGCCTCGCCGGTCCTTCCTGCCAGGGCCGCGTTCTCCGCGGCCGACAGGGAGCTCTCGAGCTTTCGGAGGTCCGGGACGCCCCGCTGGACCTCCATCCTCACGAGCGCCAGATCCACGGTCTCCTGGCTGCCCGGCCGGTCGCCCGCGATGTCGTACGCCGGCCTGAAACCAGTGGGAAGCGGCTGCACGACCGCCACGTACTCCTGCTGATTCGAAGCCGTCAGGTCGATTCTCACCCATATCTCGTCGGAAACCGGCGCGGAGAATCCCTTCTCGGCTTCCATGAGCCTCGATCCGTAGGCCGGCGTGTACAGCCTGGACTCGACCTTGATTCCGCGGTCGATTTTCGCGGCCGCGGACGCCGGCATGACGCTCTCGGACCAGGCCGCGTAATACACGGGCGAGTCGCCGGAACACGCGATTTCGAGCTCGGCCGCTCCGAGCCCCTTGAGCATCGCCGGTTCCACGGTCAGCATCGCCCTGGCCTTTCCGTCGCCTATCCGCCCGATTTCCCTGCCCGCAAACGTGACCGAAGCGGACGCAAGGCCCCTGGCGAAGTCCCCGGCCCCGGCATGCTCCGCGAGCGCCAGCACCGCGAAGGCCGTGTCCGCCGGCGTCCTCCAGGCTCTCCCCTCCCTCCTCTTCAGAATCTCCGCAGCCACCGCCGCCCTTTCCTGCGCGGGCTTCCCGAGCTTCACGCAGGCCATGAGCATGAAGGAGAGCGTCCGGGCGTCGAAGCGGTCCAGCTCCCCGGCCCGGCCCGCGAGGCCGGAAATGACGGCATCGGCCGCGGAGGACATCCCCTCCGAAGCCATGACGCACGCCAGGACCGCCGAATCGGCGTCCGACATGTGCTCGGGGTTCTCCCTCGCGACCAGGTATTTCACGAGTTCGCCCCTCTCAATCCCCGCGCCGGACCGCGCCGCGGACAGCGCGAACGCCGCAAAGGTCCTCATGTTCAGCTCGCCGAACGCGCGCGACGACCTCGACGGCGGGCCGATACGCGAAGCGAGCAGCGGCACTAGCGTGTCCGCCGTCGCGCCCATGTGGTCCTTGTTCACCTCGAACCCCGCCCTGGCGCCTTCGGCCATCGCCGCGAGCACGAAGGCCGTCATGAACGGCGTCGTCCGGTCCCGCCGGCAGAACCACCCCCACTCGCCCGTCGAGAACCTCATCCTCGCGAGGTTTG
>JBFZBV010000584.1:0-9634 GCA_041308285.1 Planctomycetota bacterium
AATACGCGGCATGAAAGCACGAGTACGGGACAGCAGGTCCCGCGGTGAAAGCGACCGACGATACATCCAGGGGAAATCAGGTCGCCCGCCGCCCGAAGATTCCGGACTCTTCACCCCTGCCGGCCTGCCGGTGCGGGATGCGGCGGAGCCGCGCGCGCCCCGCAGAAATGACTTGACAATGCCCGCGTCATGTAAAAAATCTGATGACGCGCGCCCCGCCGGCACGGCTGCGCCGTGAAGTCCGCGGCCGGCAGGAACCAGGAGGCTTGAAAATGCACAGATTCCTTCCCGCCTTCGCTCTCGCGCTCCCGCTCTCGCTCCTCGCATGCGCCAAGGAGGGTGGCAAGGCCAGCGAGGAAATCGTCATCGGCGTCGCGGGCCCCATGACGGGATCCGGCGCGGCCTTCGGCGAGCAGATTGCGAACGCCGCCCAGCTCAAGGCCAGGGAAATCAACGAAGCCGGCGGCATAAACGGCAGGAAGATAAAGCTGCTCGTCGAGGACGACAAGGGCGAGACCAAGGAAGCCACGAACGTGGCGCGCAAGCTGGCCTCCGACTCGGACGTCTGCTGCATAATAGGGCACTTCAATTCCACGTGCACGAACGCGGCCAAGGCCGAGTACAACCGCAAGGAGGTCGTGTCGATTTCCCCGGGCTCCACGAACGTCACCGTGTGCGTGGGCAACCCCTGGACGTTCCGCAACCTCTACCGCGACGACTTCCAGGGGACGTTCCTCGCGAACTACGTGAAGAAGAAGCTCAAGCTCGGGAAAATCGCCGCGTTCTACGACAACGACGACTACGGCAAGGGGCTGGTCAACGCGTTCAAGGAGGAGGCCGACAAGATCGGCCTGCAGGTGGTCGGGACCGAGGCGTACCTGCGCGAACGCATACAGGACTTCAAGCCCATAGTGCAGAAGCTCAAGGCCGCGGAGCCGGACGGCGTGTTCGTCGCGGGCCTCTACAACGAGGCTGCCCTGATTTGCAAGAGCGCCAAGACCGACCTCGGCATGAACGTCGTCTTTTTCGGGGGCGACGGGCTGTCCAACGAGAAGTTCATAGAGATTGCCGGCCAGGCGGCCGAGGGCAGCCTCATCACCACGCCGTTCCTCTTCAACACGGGCCACGATTCGCCCGAGGCCCGCAAGTTCCTCGAGGACTACAAGAAGGCGTTCCAGAAGGAGCCCGACACCTGGGCGGCGCTAACCTACGACGCCGTGGGCATGGCGGTCGAGGCCGTAAGGGCGGTCGGGCCGGACAGGAAGAAGATAAGGGAGTGGCTCGCCGCGTGCACCACGAACGAGAAGGGGTACAAGGGCGTCACGGGCGTGACCTTCTTCGACGGCGAGGGCGACTGCTACTCCAAGCCGCTGTACGTGGCGTATGTCAAGGACGGCAAGTTCGTCCCGGCGCCGCTGCAGATGACCCAGGAGGAGATGGAGAAGAAGTGATTCGCGGCCCGCCCGCCGCAAGGCGCCGGCGGGCTCCGCCGCGCCGCGGACGCTGCCTTATGGACCCCTTCGATCAGTTCCTGGGATACGTGGTCAACGGCGTGACCCTCGGCGCGATCTACGCCCTGATAGCCGTGGGCTACACCATGGTCTACGGCATCATAAAGCTCATCAACTTCGCGCACGGCGAAGTCTTCATGCTCGGCACCTTCTTCGGCCTGATGTTCGTGAACAAGCTCGGGCTGACCCTCGGAATCGCCCTTGCGGCGTCCATGGCCGGATGTCTCGTGGTCGGCATCCTCCTCGACTGGACCGCCTACCTGCCTCTGCGGCGCAGCAAGCTCTCGTCCGACGTGCTCTCGACCGCCGGGATAATCGCCATGGGCGCCGTGACCTTCGGCGTCTTCCTCATGCGCCAGGACCATGCGCTGGACACGGGCTTCGGCAGGTTCCTCACCGCGCTCCTAATCGCGGTCCCGGCGATGCTGTTCGCCGCGGCGCTGCTCGAGACGTTCGGCGCCTTCGGCCCCCCGAGACGGACGTTCGAATCGGACCGCATGTCCGCCCTGATTACCGCCATAGGCATGTCGCTCACGCTGCAGACGCTCGCCATGCTGATATGGACGCCCTATCCCTACTCCTTCTCGGAGGCGGCGCTCCCGGCCTTCATGAACCAGCGCGTGATGGGACTGGTTCTCGGCAAGGAGATTTGCGTCTGGGCGGCCGCGGTCGTGCTGCTCGTGGTCCTGAACCTCATGGTCGCGCGCACGAGGATCGGCAAGGCGATGAGGGCCTGCTCCCAGGACAAGAACACCGCGGCTCTCATGGGCATAAACGTGAACCGGATAATCCTCCTCACGTTCGGCATCGGGTCGGCCATGGCCGCGGTGGCCGGCATCCTGTACGCCGTCAAGGTCGGCGGCAACATATCCTTCAGGATGGGCTACTACCCCGGAGTCATAGCGTTCGCAGCGGCGGTGCTCGGCGGCATAGGCAGCCTCAAGGGCGCGGCGCTCGGAGGCTTGATCCTGGGGCTCACTCAGAGCGTGTGCTCCGGCTACATTTCCTCGGAATACGACTTCGCCTTCGCGTTCGGGGCGGTGATACTGGTCATACTCGTGAGGCCATGGGGCCTTCTGGGCAGGCCGGGGGCTGCGAGGGCCTGAGGCGGTCGGCGCCCGCCGCAGGGCGGTTCGCGGGTGGAACTATGGATTCGAAGGGGAAACTTGAAGCGGCCAGGAAGGCCTTCCCGGCCCTTTTCTACGGCGTGCCCGCCCTGTTCGTAATCCTCTTCCCGCTGGCGGCGGGTTTCGACAGCAACATCAACAACATAATCCTCCTAATCGAAATCTACATGATGCTCGCGCTCGGGCTGAACGTGGTCGTGGGGTTCACGGGCCTGCTGGACCTGGGCTTCGTCACCTTCATGGCCGTGGGCGCGGTGTTCACGTGCCTCCTGCTCGTGTGGACCGTCGATCCGGCGACGGGCGAGTGGCTGTTCCCCATGAGGAAGACCGAAATCGCCTCGGGACGGCATCCCATGGTTTTCGAGTTCAGCTTCTTCCTCATCCTTCTCCTCTCGGGCGGAGCGTGCGCCCTGCTCGGCGTCCTGCGGGGAATCCCGACCCTCAGGCTCTCGGGCGACTACTACGCCATCGTCACCTTGGGGATTGCGGAGATCATATTCCTCTTCCTCCTGAACGAGGACTGGATATCGGGAGGGGCGTTCGGCGTCACGCTCAAGATGGAGAGCATGCCGGAGCTTTTGGGCTCCAAGATGTACTGGGACTCGCCGCAGTTCTACTACACGACGCTTGCGGTGCTGGCGGGGGGCGTGGCGGTCATGCACAGGCTGCAGGACTCGCGGCTCGGCAGGGCGTGGGCCGCGATACGGCTCGACGAGACGGCCGCGAGGTCCTGCGGCGTCAACGTGTCGGCCTACAAGCTCATCGCTTTCGCGGTGAGCGGGTTCGCCGGCGGCGTCGGGGGGTCCTTCTACGCCCTCTGGCAGGGGACGGTGGCGGTGAGGTCGCTCGAGGTGTGGGAGTCGATTCTCATCCTGTGCTGCATCGTGCTCGGAGGGATGGGGAGCATCCGCGGCGTGCTTCTCGGCACGGCTATTCTCGTGTTCATCGGGGAGGCCCCCAGGTACGAGCTCGTGGGAATCAAGGTCCCGCCCGAGGCCAGGTTCCTGATCTACGGAATCCTGATAATCCTCCTCATGAGGTTCCGGCCCCAGGGGCTAATCCCCCTCAAGCCGGGCAAAGCCGGGGTCGGGCCGGCCGACCTGGCGCGGTCCAGGTCCGAATCGACCCCGCTCTTCGAGATTGGCGACCGGACGTAGGTCCGGGACCGGAGCCCGGGCGTTCCGGGATTCCGGGTCCCGCGCGGGGAGGCGCAAGGGCGATGGCCATGCTGAAGCTCAAGTCGGTGAGCAAGCTCTTCGGCGGAATCAGGGCCGTGAGCAGGGTGGACTGCGTCGTCGAAGAGGGCAGGACCACGGCGATTATCGGGCCGAACGGGGCGGGGAAGACGACGCTGTTCAACACGATATCCGGGATATACCCCCCGACCGAGGGGAGCATCCTCTTCGGCGACGAGGAGATTGACATCACGGGATATCCGGCGCACAGGATAGCCGGAATGGGCATTTCGAGGACCTTCCAGAACATAAGGCTCTTCTCGAACCTGACGGTCCTCGACAACGTGAAAATCGGATTCCATGCCCGGACCAAGGCGGGCCTGCTGGGCGCGCTGATTCCATTCGCAGCGTCGAAGGAGGAGCGCGAGATATCGCTGGCCGGGCTCAAATGCCTGGATTTCGTCGGGCTCGGCGAGGAGGCGGGCAAGCTCGCCGGCAGCCTTCCGTACGGCAGGCAGAGGCTGGTTGAAATAGCGCGGGCCCTGGCGGCGTCGCCGAGGATTGTCCTCCTCGACGAGCCGGCCGCGGGCATGAACCCGACCGAGACGGCCAGGCTCATGGGCCTCATCAGGAAGATTAGCTTTTCCAGAGTGACGGTGCTTCTCATAGAGCACCAGATGCAGGTCGTGATGGGCGTCTCGGACTACGTGTACGTCCTCGACCACGGGGAGAAGATAGCCGAAGGCGGCCCGGCCGAAGTGAGCCGCGACAAGCACGTCATAGAGGCATACCTCGGCTGCGGCGGTGCGTGAGAGGGCGGATCCATGCTGGAGAACGAGGCTGACCCCTTCGTGGGGCGCGAGATTGCGGGCTTCCTGATACGCGAGAAGCTCGGCCGCGGCGGGATGTGCTCCGTGTACCTCGCCACCCAGACGCGTCTATCGAGGCCCGTCGCGTTCAAGATTCTCCCCCAATCGGCCGTGGCGGCCAATCCGGCCCAGTTCCAGCGCTTCGTCCGCGAGGCGAAGTCCGCCGCGAGCCTCTCCCACTCGAACCTCGTGCAAATCTTCGACGCCGGCGAGCAGGACGACGTGCACTACATCGCGATGGAGTACGTGCCAGGCTTGGGGCTGAACGAGCTTCTCCGCAGGTACGGGGCGCTCACGGAGGAGCAGGCAATCGTCGTGGTGATACAGGCGGCGCGCGGCCTCGCCGCAGCGGCCCTGAAGGGCATCGTCCACAGGGACATAAAGCCCGGCAACATCATGATCACGAGGGACGGGATGGTCAAGGTGACCGACTTCGGGCTTGCGAAGCAGGTCGAGTCGGACGCCCAGATAACGGCCCAGGGCCACGTCATGGGCACCCCGGCGTACATGAGCCCCGAGCAGTGCATGGGCAAGCCGCTCGACCACAGGTCCGACATGTACTCCCTCGGAATCACCTTCTTCGAGATGCTGGCCGGCCGGAGGCCCTACGTGGCCGAGTCCAACTCCGCCCTCATCAGGATGCACTGCCAGGCCCCCGTGCCTCCGGTCACGTCGGTCAGGGTCGGCGTCAATTCCAGGCTTTCGTCGATAATCGCCCGGATGATGGCCAAGGACCCGTCCGAAAGGCACCAGGACTTCACGGCCCTCGCCGCCGAGCTCGAATCGGTGAAGAGCGAGCTCACCGCGGAGACGAGAATCATGCGCAGGCCACCCAGGCCGTCCGAAATCCCCTCCCGGCCGCTCGACGAGAGCACCGAGGACATGCTCATGGCCTCCGACTCGGCGCTTCTCCGGCTCTGGGAGGCGGTCCCGGAGGAGGTGCTGAAGATAGAGAAGCTCAGGCGCAGGATTGCCGGAATCGGCTCCGAGGCCCCGCGCGGGGAATCCGGCGCCGGATCCCCGCTCCTCGAGCGCAGGGGCGTGCACGCCTCCTACGGCAGGGTCGAGGCGCTCCACGGAATCGACCTCTTCGTGTCGAAGGGCGAGATAGTCACGCTCATCGGCGCCAACGGGGCGGGCAAGAGCACGGTCCTCAACGCAATCTGCGGCCTGGTCAGGGCCTCGAGGGGATCGATTCTCTTCGACTCGAAGGACATCACCTCGGCGCCCACCTCCTGCATCGCGGCCATGGGAATCTCCCAGGTGCCCGAGGGGAGGCGGCTCTTCCCCGAGATGACGGTCCTCGAGAACCTCGAGATGGGCGCGTACCTCAGGCGCGACTCCGGCGGCATCAGGGCCGACATGGAGAAGGCGTTCCGCATCTTCCCGATTCTGAAAGAAAGGCTCGGCCAGCAGGCCGGCTCGCTGTCCGGAGGGGAGCAGCAGATGTGCGCCATGGCCCGCGGGCTCATGTCCAGGCCGAGAATCATGCTGCTCGACGAGCCCTCCCTCGGCCTGTCCCCCATCCTGGTCGGCCAAATCTTCGAGATAATCAAGGAGCTCAACCGGGACGGGGCGACAATCCTCCTCGTCGAGCAGAACGCGAGGATGGCCCTGGCGGTGTCCAGCCGGACGTACGTGCTCGAAACAGGGCTCGTCGCAATCCACGGCAGGTCGGCGGAGCTCGCGGAAATCGACGAGGTGAAGAAGGCCTATCTCGGGTGCATCTGACGCCGAGGCTCCGGGCCGGGGGCCATGGTATATTGGTGAACTGTCCGGCCGAAATGGGGTATAATCATCTCGATGCGCCGTCCAGGGCCGGGGCGCGGACCCCGCGGGGCGGCGATGCAGGGCGATTGCAGGCACTTCAAACATGATAGAGGACAGCGAAATGTTCGACCGATTCACCGACAGGGCGCGCAAGGTCATGGGCCTCGCGCGGCAGGAGGCCCAGCGCCTCAACCACGAGTACATCGGCACGGAGCACATCCTCCTCGGCCTCGTCCAGGAGGAGCACAGCGTGGCTGCGAACGTCCTCAGGCAGATGAAAATCGACATCAAGAAGGTCAGGAGCGAGGTCGAGAAGCTCGTGCAGAGCGGGACTGCGCCCGTGAACATGGGCCAGCTCCCCTTCACGCCCCGGGCCAAGAGGATTCTCCAGCTCTCCTTCGAGGAGGCGACCGAGCTGGGGCACAACTACGTCGGCACGGAGCACCTCCTGCTCGGGCTCCTCAGGGAGAGGGACGGGGTGGCGGCCATGGTCCTCGTGAACCTGGGGCTCAAGCTGGAGGACGTTCGCAAGGCCGTGCTCGACCTCCTGGGCGCGGACGTCTCGGCCGCCAAGGAGAAGCCGGAGGCGAAGAACTCCAAGACCCCCGCGCTCGACACGTTCGGCAGGGACCTCACCACGCTGGCCAAGGAGGGGAAGCTCGACCCGGTGATAGGCAGGGAGAGGGAAATCGAGCGGCTCATGCAGATTCTGAGCCGCCGGACCAAGAACAACCCGGTGCTTCTCGGCGAGGCGGGCGTGGGAAAGACCGCCATAGTGGAGGGGCTCGCCAACAACATAGTCACGAACAACGTCCCGGAGCTGCTGCGCGACCGCAGGATTGTGGTGCTCGACCTCGCGATGATGGTCGCGGGCACCAAGTACCGCGGCCAGTTCGAGGAGAGAATCAAGGCGGTCATGACGGAGGTGAGGAGGGTCAGGAACGTGATTCTCTTCATCGACGAGCTGCACACCCTGGTGGGTGCGGGCGGGGCGGAGGGTGCGATAGACGCCTCGAACGTGCTGAAGCCCGCGCTTTCCAGGGGCGAAATCCAGTGCATCGGCGCCACGACGCTGGACGAGTACCGCAAGTACATCGAGAAGGACGGCGCGCTCGAGAGGCGGTTCCAGACCATCATGGTCGATCCGCCCTCCAAGGACCAGACGCTGGACATCCTCGTGGGCCTCCGGGACAAGTACGAGGCTCACCACCGCGTGGAGTACACCGACAAGGCCCTGGAGCTCGCGGTCGACCTGAGCTCGAGGTACATCACGGGCAGGTTCCTGCCCGACAAGGCCATCGACGTGATGGACGAGGCCGGCGCCAGGGTGAGGCTCAAGACGCTGACGAAGCCGCCCGATCTCAAGGAACTGGAGGAGGAGATCCGGAGGATGGAGAAGGAGAAGGACGCTTCGGTGGCCGCGCAGGACTTCGAGCGCGCGGCCAAGCTGCGCGACACGGCCTTCAAGCTCCGCAAGAAGAAGGAGGACCTCCAGAAGGAATGGAAGGACTCGGCCCGGGAGGCCGACGGGAAGGTCGACGAGGAAGTCATCGCGGAGACGGTGTCCTTCATGACCGGCGTGCCGCTGAAGCGCCTGGAGAAGGGCGAGGCCGAGAGGCTGCTCCACATGGAGGACGAGATCCACAAGATGGTCGTGAGCCAGCACGAGGCGATTGCAGCCATAGCCAGGGTCGTGCGCAGGTCCCGGGCGCAGATAAAGGACCCGAAGAGGCCCATCGGGTCGTTCATATTCGTCGGCCCGACCGGGGTGGGCAAGACGCTGCTCGCCAAGGCCCTCGCCAAGTTCATGTTCGGCGAGGAGGACTCGCTGGTCCAAATCGACATGTCGGAGTACATGGAGAAGCACAACGTCTCGCGGCTCGTGGGCGCGCCGCCGGGGTACGTGGGCTTCGAGGAGGGCGGGCAGCTCTCGGAGAAGATAAGGCGCAGGCCCTACGCCGTGGTGCTGTTCGACGAAATCGAGAAGGCGCACTCGGACGTGTTCAACATGCTGCTTCAAATCATGGAGGAGGGCAGGCTCACCGACAGCTACGGCAGGTACATCGACTTCAAGAACACCGTGCTCATCATGACGTCCAACGTGGGCGCCCAGATTCTCAAGAACCAGGCCGCGCTTGGCTTCCAGGCGTCCTCGCCCGACAGCTCCTACGAGAGGATGAAGGAACTCCTCACGAAGGAGGTCGAGCACCAGTTCCGGCCCGAGTTCCTGAACCGCGTGGACGACATAATCGTCTTCAAGCAGCTGAACCGCGAGGACCTGAGGCTCGTAATCGAGATTGAGCTCAAGGGCGTCAACAGCCGCCTCAAGGACAGGGGCGTCGTGATGGACGTGACGGAGGAAGCCAAGGAGTACCTCATCGACATGGGATTCAACCCCGAGTTCGGCGCGAGACCGCTGCGCAGGGTAATCGAGCGGATGATCGAGGACCCGCTCTCCGAGGAGATACTCAAGGGTTCCTTCAAGGAGGAGAAGACCCTGCGCTTGGAAATCCGCGACAACCATTTGTTCTTCAACGCGAAGATCGGGAAAAGCAAGGAGGAGCCCGAACCCGAAGAAGCGGTGAGCGGCTAGGCGCTTCCCGCCGGAATTCGCGGTTCCGCGGACGCGTCCGAGCGCCGGGGCCCTGAATGGAGAGGCCGGATGGCCGATGCCGGGAAAAGAGCGAAATACCAACGTCCGAGGATTACTCCGGTAAGCTCGATACTCGACCAGGCTTTCGGCACCACCTGCGGGCCGGGATCGCAGGCGGGCGGAGGCGACATCTGCTTCGCCGGATCCGCAGCTGACCCCGGAGTGTGCACCGACGGCAACCAGGCCTACCAGGGCTTGTGCAGCACAGGCAGCCAGGCGCTGGGCGGCCAGGGATGCCGTGTGGGGAACAATACTAACCGATGCGCAAACGGCCCCTCGGCCTTCATCCGGTGCACCGTCGGCAGTTCCACATGGATGCTGACGACCGAGCCGGTCGATTAGCCCCTGGGGTTCTGTTATAATCATACAGTTCGCGGCACGACCCGCTGGAAATCGCAACATCTGATACTACGGTGAGTTATGACCGGAGAACAGAAGCGCGGATACGAGCCCCCGAAAATCGTCCCTGTCCGGTCGATTCTCGAGCAGGCCTTCGGCAGCACATGCTCCAAGGGCCAGACCGCGGTTC
>JBFZBV010000585.1:0-2955 GCA_041308285.1 Planctomycetota bacterium
CGGGATAGCAGGTCCAGCGGTGAAAACGACCGACGATACATCCAGGAGAATCAAGGCATGGGCCGGAGGGACGATCGAGCGGCACGTCGAATGCAAAGGCCCTGCCGCAGTCCAAATCCCCTGCCCATGACTGCGGCGGGGTCTTTGCGTTATGACTGGAATACGGTGCCCGGATGAACTGCGGTCTCCCGATTCCGATCTTCTCTTCCCCTTACCCTTCCTCATGCTCTTCCCGCCTACCCTTCCTCTTCCGCTTCCCCTCGCTCATCCGAGCTACTCCGGCGCCTTCTCGTTCCCGTGCAAGTCGTGTACGTGTACGAAAACGTGGACGGGTACGAATACGCGGCATGAAAGCACGAGTACGGGATAGCAAGCCAGGCGGTGAAAGCGACCGACGATACATCCAGGGGAAATCAGGTCGCCCGCCGCCCGAAGATTTCGGACTCATCACCCCTGGCTCGCGCCCGCGCAAAGCATTGCAGACGGACAAGTTGCATCGCCGCTCGGGAGCCGCGGAAAAACGGGAACTTTTCCCGTGATCCAACGTCTATTACCCCATGAGAGATTTGGGAGGAATCAAAATGAGTTCGAGGTTGGGAAAGCTGGTTCTGGTCCTCGCGCCGGCCGCCCTCGCGGCATTTCTGTGCTGCTCATCCGCATCCGCCACCACGACCTCCGACGTCATGATGGCCGACTACGCGGTCGAACAGGGCGACCTGCCCCAGGGCTGGACGCTCGAGGATGTCGGCGCCGGCGACGATACGGCGGAGCACATCGCCAAGAACCTCGAAGTGCTCAAGAAGGGGCACGACGGGTTCTCGTTCAAGGGGCAGAAGCTCACTGCGGGCAGCAAGTCCTGCCTGGTCTACATCTTCACCTGCGCGGACGAAGCCACCAGGAAATGGGTTCTCGGCACGCTCGAACTCAACTCGAAGAACTGGCAGTGGTCCTATTTCCCCGCAGGGGACGCCGTAATCATGGCGGTCACAAAGGAGCAGGACCTGATTGCGGGCCTCAAGGAGGTCTTCTCCGCCAAGGCCGGCATCGCGGCCATAGAGAAGGCCGCCGTGTTCCTCGGAGAAGGCAAGGTTTCCGAGGCCGAGAAGCTCGTGAAGTCCGCGGTGGAATCCTCCGCGGGGTCCAGGCGGGTCTGCATGGCGGCGGCGGACCTGTACTTGAACAGGTTCTCGCCCCCGAAGAGCGAAGCCGCGGCGGAACTCTACTCCAAGGCAATCGATTCCGGCAAAGCCGGCCTCGACCCGGCCGACGCATTCAGCGCGTACGAAGGCCGCGCCAGGGCGTTCGTCGCCCTGGGCAAGAACAAGGAAGCCGCCGAGGACTGCAGGAAGGCCGTGGAGCTGTCCGCGAAGGTCGGCCTCAAGGCCAAGGCCCGGGCCCTGGCCGGGCTCGCGAGGGCCGAGGCGGCCTGCGGCAACGCGAAGGGAGCCGAGGACAGCCTCGACAAGGCGTTCGCCATCGAGCTCGCCTTCGGGTCAAAGGCGATTTACGAATCGGCGAAGTCCGACAAGGGCCTGGCCGAGCTGCTCAAGTCCGACAAGTTCAAGGACGCCCAGAGGAATTTCGAGAAGGTCTCCGAGCCCGACGCGTTCGCTGATCCCGAGGGCGGGGCTCTCAAGCTCTCCTCAGCCAAGATTCTGGTTGCCCCTCCCGTCGTGAAGCAGGGGATGGCCCGGCCCGGCGCACTCGAGGAAGAGGCCGAAGCCGGGCTCAAGGGCAAGTTCGGATCGCGCGGGGCGGCCTTCAACGGCAAGAAGGTCATGCTTTCGAGGTGGGGGCTCGAGGACCTTGCCGCGAAGATATGCGAATCCTCCGCGGACTGCATCCTCGGGTCCGGCAGCTTCGACCTGGCCGCGTACAAGGGGAACCGCCTCGAAATTCCGGGCCTGCTCAACAAGCTCGCGCGGAAGGCGGAGGACATCGGCCAGCTCAAGGGCATACCGGACTACATAGCGTTCCTCGTCGTGGACATCGCCGATTCCGGCTCGGGCGGCGACGTCTCGTGCGCCGTGAAGATGGCGCTCGTCAACCTCAAGACGGCGAGAATCGCCGTGTACGTCACCTACGCATTCCAGTGCCCCGAGAAGAGCCTCAAGTCCAAGGTGAAGGGGATCGCAATCGAGGCAGTGAAGAAGGCCGAGGCCGCGGACAAGAAAATCGGCAAGTGAACGGCGGCGGCGCGCCGGGGCCGGCCGCTTCCGGCATGCCCCCCGACCTCGAAAAGCCGCGGTCCTCCGGAGACATCCCGATGCGGCAGCGGCCGGGTTCAAGTCCGGCCGTAGTCGTCCTCCCGGCGCTCTATGTCGTCCTCGCCGAAATACGCGCCGGTCTGCACTTCGATGATGACCAGCCTGCAGGAGCCCCTGTTCAGAACCCTGTGCCAGGCCCCCTCGGGTATGTCGACCGATGATCCCGGGGCGACCTCGATTTCGGAGTCGTCCAGCGTGACGCGTCCGAGCCCGGCGACGACGAACCAGTGTTCCGACCGCCTCCTGTGCCTCTGCAGGCTGAGCCTCTGTCCCGGATTGACGGTGATGGACTTGACCTTGTGGTCCGCGCCGTCGAAAAGGACCTCGAACCCGCCCCAGGGCCTGGTCTCTGCGTCTCCTTGGCTCATTCGAATCTCCGGATTGGATGCATCATGGATGATGCCCGTTCCCCGGGCCCGCGTCAATCCCGCCGCCTGTTCCCCCAGCGATGAAGAGTCGCGCGCGGAATCGTCCGTGGCTGTCGTCGGGAGCGGGGTTTTGGGGGCTCGTGGATGACTTGCAAGATGGAGTGACCGTACTTCCCCTTACCCTTCTTCATGCTCTTCTCGCTTACCCTTGCCCTTCCACTTCCCCTCGCTCATCCGAGCTTCTCCGGCGCATTCTCGTTCCATGCAAGTCGTGTACGTGTACGAAAACGTGGACGGGAACGAATACGCGGCATGAAGGC
>JBFZBV010000586.1:0-7391 GCA_041308285.1 Planctomycetota bacterium
CCAAATCCCCGGCCCATGACTGCGGCGGGGCTGCGTGTCCTCTCTGGACATGCCGGTCCCGACACTGCACACTACACCCTCCGACCTGTGGAGCGGTGGAGGACGGGGCATGAGAAAGACGAGACTCGCGGTGCTGCTTTCCGGGAGCGGCACCACGCTGCAGAACTTCTTCGATGTGATAAAGTCGAGCGGCATGCCGGCCGAGGTGGCGGCCGTGCTGAGCTCCGCGCCGAAGGCCTACGGGCTCGAGCGGGCCAGGGCGGAGGGCGTCCCGGCCGTGGTCGTGGACCGCCGCCTGTTCGGCGACCCGAACCTATTCTCCGCGGAGATAGACAAGGCCCTGTCGCCTTTCGCGCCCGACCTACTCCTCCTCGCGGGATTCATCCACCTTTTCAGGATTCCCGCCAAGTGGAAGAACAGGGTCATGAACGTGCACCCGGCGCTGATCCCCGCCTTCTCCGGCAAGGGCTACTACTACGACTACGTGCACGAGCAGGTCCTCTCGCGCGGGGTGAAGGTGACCGGCTGCACCGTCCATTTCGTGGACAACGAGTACGACAACGGGCCCATCATCGTCCAGAAGACGACGCCCGTCCTCGACGACGACACCGTGGAGACCCTCAAGGCGAGGGTGCAGGCCCTCGAAAGGGAGGCCTATCCCGAGGCCGTGCGTCTCTTCTGCGAGGGCAGGCTCGAGGTGGACGGCAGGCGGGTCAGGGTGCTGCCGGCGCGTCCGTCCGCGGGCTAGTCCGTCACGTCGACGGTCGAGTCCCCGTACTTCAGGAAATCGAACAGCTCTTCCGCGTCCGCGTTCTGCATCCTTATGCAGCCCTTGGAAGTCGCGGTGCCTATGGAAGAGGGGTCGTTGGTCCCGTGAATCCCGTAGCCGGTCGTGAATGCAATCCACCTCGTGCCCAGCGGGTTCTCCGGGCTGCCGAAGGGAACGATTGAGCGGGTTTCCGGGTTCGTCCAGTCCGGGTTCCTGATTTTCGACTGGACCGTGAACCTGCCCCTCGGGGTGGAGTCGCCCGGGCCGACGGCCGCCGGGTACGACTTGAGGCAGATCTCGCCCCTCATGAGGCGGACGATCCGGTCCGAAACGTCTACGACCGCCCTGAAGGGGCCTTCCACGACGAGCATCCTCTCCCCGACGGCGAGGTCGGGGGTCTTCTTCCCGTTGATTCTCATGAGCAGTTCGAACGGCACCTTGTTCGCCAAGCCGATTCTGGAGAGGTTGTCCCCGTGCCTGACGACGTACGTCCTTGCGTGCGTCTTCACGAATTCCTCTATGCCCGCCGGGACCGCCGCCCGGGGTCGCGCCGATTCCGGCGCCGGCTCTGCCGCGGCGGTGTCGATGAGTATTTCGGTCTCGGCCGGCCCCGCCTGCGCAGCGGGCTTGCGGGCCTCCACGGGATTCTCCAGCCCCTTCCCGGCCTTCGGCGCGGGCGGTTCCGCCGCCGGGGCCGCAGCGGGCCCCGATTCCCCCTCCTCAGGCGCCAGGGCCTCGGCCTCCGGCATCGGGTCGAGCATCCTGTCCTTTCCCGCGAGGTACCCGAGCCCCGCGCAGGCCGAAGCGACGACGAGGAAGAACACGACGTACTTCTTCATGATTGCCTCTCCAAATCCTGAGTCTCAGACCTGCACCGAAAGCATCTCGAACCTGAGTCCGAGCCCCGTGCGGGGCCGGAATATGTAGCGTATGGGCTCGCAGAGGGCTTCGATGCCCTCGTATATGCCCTCAATCACCTTGAAAGAGATTTTGAACGGCGACGCGGGAATCGCGTCCCGGTCGAGCTCGAGGTCCTCCATCAGCGCGCCGGAGGAGGATATGTTCCTCAGGACGGCCTTGCCCCGGTCGAAAATCTTCCCGTCCTCGAGGATGATCTTGAAAATCACAGGAAGACCGACCTTCCTACGGTGGTTCGCCCTCTGGTGAGCCCCCAGTTCCGCGGCGTCCCCGCCCTGCGGCTCCTCCCCTGTTTCCGCCTCCTGTCCGAAGGCCTCTTCCACGAGGTCGTTCACCACGCAGGTCGTCTCTCCCATGACGGCGGTCCTTTCAAGCATGATTCCGGCGGCGCGTCGGCGCCGCCGGAAATCGCTCCTAATCCTCATCCGCGCCCCGGGCTTGCGGACTAACTCTCGTTTCCGCCCTTCAGAATCACTTCCACGCGCCTGTTCTTCCTCTTGCCGTCCTCGGTCGCGTTTGAAGCCATCGGCTGGTGCTCGCCGTATCCGGCGTAGCTCATCCTCGCTGCGGAGATTTTGCCTTCCTCCCTGAGGAATATGAGGACCTGCATGGCCCTCGCGCCAGACAGCTGGATGTTCCCGAACGGCCAGTCCGACGCGGTCTTCACGACCTTGTCGCTGTCCGTGTGGCCGTTGACCTGGATCAGGCCCTGCTTCTTGGCTAGGACGTTCGCGAGCTTCATGAGCGCGCTCTTCGCCTCGGGCTTCAGCATCGCGCTGCCCTTCGTGAAGAACACCGACTCCTCGAGTATGATCCCGCCGGTCTCCTTGTTTATCTCGAAGCCCTCCTTCCGGAGCTCCTCGAGCTCGGAGGTCAGCTGGCGCTTCCAGGCCTGGTCAATCTGCAGGGAAGTCTGGCGGACCAGCGCCAGCTCCTCCTCGCGCTTCTGCAGCAGGACCCTCGTGGAGTTCAGCTCGAGGCCGGTCCTGTCCAAATCCGAAGCGAGCATCTCCGTCTTCTTGTTGAGGTTCGCCAGCTTCTCGCCGCGGTCCACGAAACTCCTCTCGAGTTCGAGGAACTTCGACTGTGACACGCAGCCTGTCAGCACGAGCAGGGGAACGAGGAACATGGAAATGCGCAGCCCTCTCATGGATTCCTCCCTTTCTGAGCACTGAAAAGTTTTCTTTGTTCCAATCCCGGCCTGGGAAAATGCGTCAAGAATTCTTATCGGCAGGAAAGGGCGGAATCTTGAGCCTAATCCGGTTTTCCGGCCTGGCCGGGCCCGGCAGGGGCGGACGCCCCGGCGCCGACGGCCCGGGCCGGGACGGTCCTGACGGACATTGCGGCAAGCGCGAGTGCGAGGACGCCGAGGGCGGCGAACCGCGCGGGCAGGGGGGCGCTCTCCCATGGCCATGCCCAAAGCATTGGCAGGCCTGCAATTGCAACGACAACGGCGTGGCTGCCGGCCCTCCCCGGTTCCCTGTTCCTGAGCACCGTGGAAAACGAGAAGGCGAGCGCAGGACCGGGCGGCGTCCTCCAGAGGTTCCATATCCTCGGAACCAGCCTCGAGGGGCAGAAGCGCATGTAGGCCTCGTATTCAGGCCCGAAGGAGGCAGCTAGGGCCTTCTCCTCGCCCTGAATCCTGCGGAGATAGACGGCAGTGATGACGGGCAGGAAGACGCCGAGGGCAATCCAGTTCCTCGACGCCAGGCCGAATCCGAGGTCGATGACGACGGCCGCCGAGTAGAAGGGGTTCCTCACGAGGGCGTAGGGTCCGGCCGCGACGAGGGTCTTTCCCCGCGTCAGGTATCCCGAGGCCCAGAAATGGACGAGGACGCCCGCCGCGACGAGCCCCGTCCCGACGAAGTAGAGGGCCGGATCAGGCGCCGTGAAGAGCACTATGGCGGCGAGGTAGAGGCGCCTCAGGTTGGTCCTGAACCTCTGGATTTCGAGATTCCGGGCGAAGAACACTAGACCCGCCTTGAAGCTCGGCCGGCCCGAGGCATTGCAATCAGCGTTTCAGGTTCGGCACGTCGAACGTGGTCGTGCAGGTCTTCCCCCTGCGCTCGTACGTGATGGTGAGGCTGCGGGCGCTCTTGAACTTCTGAGTCAGAGCCTCGACCGATTCGAGGCCGGTCACGGCGACCCCGTTCACCGACTTGATAATGTCGTCCTTCTGGAAGCCCCTCCTGCTCGCCAGGGTGCCGGTCTCGGCGCCCCTGATTTCGACGCCGTCCGCCTGCCCCGTCTTCGAGTCGAAGTGCGGCGCCAGCCTGGCCTCGGCCCTGATCTTGGCGTGATTCTCGACGATGTAGTCCCTCTCCTTCGGGTCAATCTCCCAGTTCGTATCGCTCACTTTCTTCGTCTCGGTGAACGTCTCGTAGACTTGCGTGTCGGTGGATACTTCCGTGGCCGAGCCGGGCGGGCCGGTTCCGGCGGCCGCCGCGGGCCCTGCTCCGGCGGCCATATCGACGGGCGACCTGCGCCCCACGGCCGTGCGGGCCACCGGCGCCCCCGGTATGCCCGGGGGTTCGGAGTTGTCGTACGGCAGGAAGAGGTCGCCGTGCCCGCGGAATTCGAAGTAGACGCCTTCGATGATAATCCGTTTGACGACCGCGCCCTCGAACATCTCGCCGACCCAGACCACGTCCCATTCGTTGCCCCTGCTCCGGGCCGGGGTGAGGATTGCCGCGCCCTTCTCCGGCGCAGTCACGTTGGGAATCACCCCGAGAATGCCAATCATGCCGGCGAGCATCCTCTCGGCCTGATCCCTCGCCGTCTGCTTGTCCTCCTCGGCGGCGACCGGGGATGCCTGGCCGCCCGGCACGGCCTTCATGGTCCAGATTGGCGAGAAGGAGTTGAAGGGTTTGATGGTTTCGATGAGCTTGGGCGCCGAAGAGGACGTCCTGGCGACTTCGAACCCCGGCCTGCGTTCCCCCTCGCTCGCAATCTGGACGACGCAGACGGCCGACGCGCAGGCCACCGCCGCGACCAGGAGCACGTTCGCCGCGAGCACGGCGATTCTGAGAGTTCTGACCCCCATTTCAATGCCCCCCCATGTCCGAGGCCTTGGTCCCGCGGACGATGCCCCTGATTTCGAGCTTCAGCTCGTCCGGGTTGTCGGCCCCCGCCATGGCCTCCTCGAGGCTGATGAGCTGGTTCTGATAGAGGAACTTGAGCGACTTGTTGAACGTCTGGTTCCCGTAGTACTCGCCCTCGCTGATGGCGTGGTACAGTTCGGTGGTCCTTCCCTCCTGGAGCATCTCCTTGATTGTGGGCGTGGAGATCATGATTTCCACGGCCGGGACCCTGCCCCTGCCGTCCTTCTTGGGCAGGAGCCGCTGGGAAATCACCCCCTGGAGGACCATGGAGAGCTGCATCCTGATGAGGGGATGCTGGTGCGGGGGGAAGAAGGTGATGATGCGCTCCACGGTCTGTATCGCGTTGACCGTGTGCAGGGTGCTGAACACGAGGTGGCCGGTCTCGGCCGCGGATATCGCGGCTTCCATGGTATCCTTGTCCCTCATCTCCCCTATGAGAATCACGTCCGGCGACTGGCGGACGACCTGTTTCAAGGCCTCCAGGAAGTCCACGGCGTCGAGGCCCAGCTCCCGCTGGTTCACGATGCTCTGCTTGTCCTCGAACACGAACTCGATGGGGTCCTCGACGGTGACAATGTGCACGTTCCGGGTCTGGTTTATGTGCTCAATCATCGAGGCAATCGTGCTCGACTTGCCCGATCCCGCGACGCCGGTTATGAGGATGAGACCCCTGCGCATGGTGGCGAGCTTCTGGAGCTGCCTCACGGGCAGGTTCAGCTCCTCGAAGCTCGGAATCTTGCTCTGTATATACCTGACCACGAACCCGATTTCGCCCTTCTGGTTGAAGATGTTCACCCTGAACCTACCCACGTTCTCGAGCTCGAAGGCGAGGTCCATCTCCTTCTTCTCGAAGAAGAAATCCGGGGAATCGCCCGTGACCTTCCTGAACAGGTCGTGGCACACGGCTTCGGACGTCTCCTGGGGATCGATGAACCTTATGGTCCCGTCGACGCGGATGGAGGGCCTGGATCCGGTCTTGATGAAGAAGTCCGACGCGTTCTGCTCGACCATGAGCTTGAAGAAATCCTCTACCTTCTTCACGAGATCTCCGCAGCAAATCGCCGGTTCCGCCTGCGCCGCCATCCAGCCGCAGCGCGGCAATGGATGTAACGCTCGAAACGGCTCCGAGTTGGGTCGGAAGTCACTTTTTCAGCACAATCTTCCCGGCATCGGCGCTTTTCACGCCGAATCCCTCGTCCCTGAAAGCCTCGAGCAGGGCCTTCAGGAAGGCTTCCTGCTCGGCCTTAATCATGACTCTGAAGACCAGGGCTTCCCTGCCGAACCTGAGCACGGTGACTTTTTCGACAGCGGCCATCTTCTCGAGCTTCGAGGAAATCGGGCTTTTCATGGACTCCGGAACGTTCTCGAAGGCGAGCACGACAGGGGCCGACACCTCCATCTCCTCCCCCTGCGGCTTCTTCTCGCGGACAATCTCCCGGATGAGATCATCCGCCAGCTTCGTTCCCGCATCCGACAAGGCCGACTTGCGCGCCTCTTCCACGTCCTCGATTTCGACCCGCAGCTCGGCCTTCAGTTCGACCAGGCCGAGCAGATTGAGCTTCTTCCTGCCGTAGGCCTCGGTCCAGCCCTTGACTTCGAAAACGCAGCCCTTCACCTTGGAATCCTTCGCCGGCGGTGTGTTCTTCAGGAAATCGGCCTGCACCAGCCCGACGACGATGATGTCCGCGCCGAGCCCTTTCAGGGACGCGAGGAGCGCGTTCTTGAAATCCTCCTCCTTGAGCCTCCGCCCCGCTTCGAGGTCCGCTGCGAACTTCTGCTGCACGGCCTGGGCGCTGACCTGCCGGAACTTGTAGTTCATGAACGCCCGCTCAACGGCGCCGGACGCAAGCCTTCCCTGGACCTGCTTCAGCTCCTTCTCGGGCCCCGCCCATTCCTCGAGGACCGCCGCGATGTTGTCCCCCAGCTTGGCGAGCTCGGCCATCCTGAGGGCCTTCTCGAAATCCCTCTTTATACGCGCCGTGTTGACCAGGGCCTCCACCAGGACTTCGAAGCCCGCCACCTCCTGGACCTTGCCTTCCTCGTCCGCGCGATTGAGGCTGCAGCTCTTGACGGACAGGACCTGGAAGCTGTTCACATAGGCGCGGTAGTTCCCGGCGACCTCGTCAACAGCCTCCTGGAATCCCTTGTGGCCCTCGAGTTCGCCCTTGGAGACCATGTCGCTCAGCTTGCCCGTGACCACGCTCTGGAGCGCGCGCTTAACGGCCTCCTCCTGCTTCGGGTCGGAGCCGGTCCCGCGGAAGGACTCGAACTGGTCGCCGAAGCCCAGTTCTGCCAGCGCACGGCCACGGGAACCGGCAGCCATAAGAAGAACGAGCGCTGCTGCCGAGACATAAGCCGTTTTCATCGTGCCTCCCGCGTTTCAATCCGCCGAATCTCAATGGAATCATAGCCGATACCGCTCCGGGCCGCAACACACGCGGGTTCGGGTGCAAGTGTCACTTCGTCGAAATATTATTGTAGGAATTGAAGGGCGCCGTGCCGGCGCCCTTGTCCTATAGGTGCGAGTCCTATCCTGGGAATTGACGGTTCACCCAGGCAGCCACGGGAGCGGTCGAGGAAGCAGCAGCAGGGCGACCTGCCGG
>JBFZBV010000587.1:0-2568 GCA_041308285.1 Planctomycetota bacterium
TCGAAGTCGAAGAACCCGTCGTCCTGGAATCCCATGCAGGTTTTCATGTTCACCTCCTTTATGGACGGCCCCCATCGGCTGTCCTCGCAATTCAGGGACAGCCGATGGGGGCTGGGATGGAGGTGAACATGCGGGCATTCCAGGGCGGGGTTCGAGACTTGCGGCTCGTGCACGGGCCGTGCCCGAGGAACGAGGGCGCGGCACGTGCCGAGCAAATCAACGATTCCGTGCACGACTCTTCATCGATGCCCCCGGGCCGGAGGTGAGGAGTCCGGATTCTTCGGGCGGCGGGCGACCTGATTCTCCCGGATGTATCGTCGGTCGTTTTCACCGCGGGACCTGCTATCCCGTACTCGTGCTTGCAAGTCATCCACGAGCCCCCAAAAACCCGCTCCCGACGACAGCCACGGACGATTCCGCGCGCGACTCTTCATCGCTGCTTCAGCGCCATTGCGCGTGCCGCCGGCCGCGGGTTTTGGTACATTCGCCGGCAGCCCCCGAGGGGGGCCGAATCCGCCCGGCTTTTCGAGGAGGTGCTCCGATGCGGCCTGCAATCGTTTCAGCCTGGATTCTCGCCGGCATATGCGCGGCGGCTTCCGCCGCGTCCGCGTCCGAGGACCTCTCTGGACTCAAGGCCCTTGTAGTGGTCCCGCCGGCCGACTTCCGGGACGAGGAGTTCCTCGAGACGAAGAAGGCGCTCGACCAGGAGAAGATAGGGTTCGCGATAGTCTCGGCCGCGGCGGCGCCGGTGAAGGGCATGCTCGGCCTGGAAATCAGGGCAGACATCGCGCTGAAGGACGCCGTACACGCCATAGAGACGTGCGCTGCCGTGATATTCATCGGCGGGGCGGGGGCGACGGCCTATTTCGAGGACGAGGCGGCCCTGGCGTTCGCGCGGACCGCCGCGAGGCAGCGCAAGCTCGTCGCCGCCATATGCCTGGCGCCGGCAATCCTCGCGAAAGCGGGGCTTCTCAAGGGCAGGAAGGCCACGGTCTGGAAGTCCGAGGCCCGGACGCTGGAGAAGAGCGGTGCGCAATACGTCGCGACCGATTCGGTCGTCGTGGACGGCAGATACGTGACCGCCAACGGGCCGGGCGCGGCCAAGGCTTTCGGCCTCGCGGTGGTGAAGTGGCTGTCGGACAGGGAGTCCTCGGTCAAGAGGGCCGAGGAGGCCGTGAAGGAGGCCAAGGCGCTGAGGGAGAAGGGCGAGCACGAGAAGGCCAGGGCCCTTCTGACCGGGACATACGAGGCGAACAAGGCGGACATGTACGTCGGATCCCAGGCGCTCTTCGAGATTGGATTCACGTTCTTCACGGAGAAGAAGAACGAGGAGGCGGCGGAGGCCTTCACGAAGGTCTGCACCGAGTACCCGCAGTCGGACTTCTTCGGCATGGCGCAGTTCAACGCCGCGCTCATCACCCACCGCCATTTCAGGAAGCCCCGCGAAGCGATAGCCGAGTACGAGAAGCTCATCGCCGGCGACTGCAACGACTGGGACGGCACAGGGGACATCATGACGCCTTACCGCAACTACAGGCACAAGGCGATAATGGCGATAGGCAGGATTCGGATGGAGCTCGGGGAGCACGCCGCGGCCCTGCAGGCCTTCCTGGACGCGTTCCACAAGGACTATTACGTCTCGCACTGCGGCACGTGCCTGGAGGGCGCGAACCGCGAGAGGGCGGAATGGGCGTCCAAGGCGGCGTCCGCGCTGGCCGGCCTCCCTCCCGACGGGACGCAGGGCGAGGTCATGAAGAAGGCCCCGGCGGCGGACGCCTACCTGCTCCTGCTCGGCAAGGCCTACCTCGCTGCGGGGGACGATCCGAAGGCGGAGAAGGCCTTCGACGCGCTGAAATCGGCGTTTCCGGCGAGCCCCCTCTGCGGCGAAATCCCCTCCAAGCGCTGACCGCTTTACACGGGACGGGGTTTGGAATATGCTCAAGCGCGAATCCTCGAGGGTAATCGCCTTCCGCACGCTTCCGGGCGGAGGACGGGCCATGGCCCGGGCCGGGCAAGGACGGCGTCCCCGTCCAGTCCGTGCCCGGCCGGAGAGAGGGGTTTTTGAGGTGATTGAAATGCCGCCGGCAAGACCGATTCTGGCAGTCCTGGCGCTCTTCGCGGCCGTCGTGGCGGGCGGTTGCCCGGACAAGGAGAACGTCACGAACGTATACCAGCAGCAGCCCCCCCCCGTAGGCAGCTTCCCCGGGACGCCCGTTTCCGCTTCGAACCTCGCCATCGACGGCAGGGCGTTCTCCAATCCCGGAGAGGACGTCAAGACGCTCAGGTACTTCGACTCGGGCCGCGACACGGCAATCGTGCTCTTCACGACCGAGGATAGCGGCAACAAGCACCTGTACGCGTCGTACCTGAACGGCGACTCCTTCACCCCGCCGGTGGAAATCGTCGGCGAGAACCAGAACCCGGCCGGGGAACCGAACATCGCCCAGGCGTTCGCCGCGTTCCTCTTCCCTGGGAACGAGAGGGACGGCGACGCGATAGTGGGATTCACGAGGATGGACCTGGACGACGACGGCAACCTGAATCCCAACGTCGGGCCGAACGTGCGGC
>JBFZBV010000588.1:0-11183 GCA_041308285.1 Planctomycetota bacterium
CTCCTGGACAGGATGGCCCGCGCCGCCGGCGGCGGCGGCGTACCGGACTACTCCGCCGCGCTCGCCTACGTGGAGAAACTGGCATCCGCAATCGGGACGGCGCCGGACTGCTGGGAAGGCGCATCCAAGGCGCGGTTCAAGTCCGCGAGGAAGCGCGCCGAGGAATTCAGGAAGACTGCGCGCTCGGAGCTCGACCTGCTCGAGGCGCACCTTTTGAAATCCCGGGCGCAGGACTGGACCCTGGCCGGAAGGCGCCTCCTGGACGCACTGGATGCGTACATCGGAGCGATTGACCGGCTGATGGCCCGCCTCGCCGACCCCTCCCCCGCCGAGGCGTCGGCCGCCAGGCGGAAGCGGATGGACTTCGTCCTCAAGCACGTCTATCTCGCGGATTTCGATTCCGCGGAGCTTATGCGCAGAGGCGCGCGGTTCTTCCTGGAAACCGAGGGCGAACTCCGGGACCAGGCGGCGGAGATTGACCCGGCGTCGACGTGGGAGCGGATTGCGGGGGAAATCGAGGAGGACCACCCGCCGAGGGAGGGGATTGTGGAGTTCGCCGAATCGGCGACCAGGGCGGCCATGGATTTCGTGGAGGCCAGGGGCCTGGCCACGCTCTGCGACGAGACCAGGCGCATCGTGGTGAAGGCGGGCGATCCCGAAGGGCCGCTGCCGTACGCGCACTACGCGCCCGCGCACGGCGGATCCCCGGCCGCGTTCGTCGTCGTGCCCTGCGGGCCGGGCTGGACCGAGGCCAGGGCCGAGGAGCACCTCCGCGGCAACAACAGGTGCTGGCTCCGCATAGTCGCCCTGCACGAGGCGGTGCCGGGGCACCACATGCAGTTCAGCGCCGCCGGCCGGATTCGGAGCCGAATCAGGCAGCACATGCACGCCCCCACCTACATGGAGGGCTGGGCGCTGTACTGCGAGGAGATGATGGGGCGGCAGGGGTTCTACGATCAGAGGACGAGGCTGACCCAGCTGAGGATGAAGCTTTGGCGGGCGGCGAGGGTGCTCCTCTCGCTCGGCATGGACCACCACGGGCTCGGCAGGAGCGGGGCTGTGGCCTTCCTGCGGGACCGCGTGCTCGCCAAGGCGCCCCACGCGGAAAAGGAGGCCGCCCTGTACGAGGAGAGGCCTCACTATTTCGTGGCCTACGCAGTGGGGTTCTGGCAGATTGAGGAGTTGCGCGAAAGGATGATGGCGGCGTGGGGGCAGGGCTTCTCGGACCGGCGCTTCCACGACGAGTTCCTGTCGGTCGGGCCCGTCCCGGTCCCGCTGGCGGGCAGGATAATGGAGTCGCGCTGACCGGAGCGCCCGCCGCCGGGGGTAACGCCTCGACCATCGGCTGCGAAGCAAGGGCAGCGGACCTTCGGCATCGACCGTCTTTCCGGGCTGTCGGCGAAGGCAGGCTTGCGCATTTGCACAATTATGCAAATACCGAAGTGACGGCAAGCGGGCTCGAAGGGGCGCAGTCGCGACTCCGCGGAATCTAGCCGGTCTTCTTAATCCTGCGGACGGAGTTGCTCTTGCATTTCGGGCAGGTGAGCTCGATTGGCCCCTGCTCTTGGTCGTACATGTCGTCGTACGAGTGGCCGCAGCGCAGGCACTTGTATGTGACGGGCGCGGGGCCGCCCTTGGCGGCTTCCTTCGCGGGCTTGTCTTTCGGCGCGACGTCCTTGGGCATGGGTTCCTCCCGGTGCCGGGGCCGGCTCACATCGCCTCGGCCGCAATCTCAGTGAAATCCCTTATTTCAATCCTGGGCACGTCCCCGCCCTCGTTCTTCTTCTGGGCGCAGAGGAAGTGAATCCTGCACTTGGGGCAGGCCGTGACGAGGGTCCCGGCGCCGGTGGCCACGGCCTCTCCGAGCCTCCTCTTCTGTATGGCCATCGACGCGGCGTTGCAGTTCACCCACGAGCTCGTGCCGCAGCAGAGGGCCGCATGCCTCGAATGCTCCATCTCGCGCACCTCCGCGGCCCTGGACAGCACTTCGCGCGGGGCGGAGTACACGCCCCCCAGCCTCCCCAGCCTGCAGGGGTCGTGGAAGGTCACGGCCTTCCCGGAATTCCTCATGGCGGGCACGGCGGTCTCCATGCCGGCCTTCATGAATTCCGAGATGTGCATCACCCGGAAGGGCACCGGGCCGAGGGCCGCCGGGAAATCGTGCTTCATGGTGTAGTAGCATTCCGCGCAGGAGCAGACGACCGTTTCCGCACCCGTGCGCCGGACGGCCTCGACGTTCGCCGCGGCGAGCTCCCTGAACGACCCGGCGTCCCCGGACCACAGGAGGTCGTGGCCGCAGCACTTCTCGTCCCGAATCACCGCAGGAACCACGCCCATGCGGTTGAGAATCCTCACCGACGCCGCCGCAGCGGCGGAAAGGCCCGGGGAGAGGTCTCCGAAGTATATGTCGAACCGCTCGACGCAGCCGGGGTGGTACAGGACCTTGCCCCTGTCCGAGGTCTTCAAATCCGGCGCGAGCCACGCGGGATTCGAGCCAATCTCCCTCGGGAGCAGCGAGAGCCTCATCATGGAGTGGAGCGCGCCTGCGTGGGAGCACGGCGCAGCGGCGCCCAATCCGGCGGCCTTGCATCTGAGCTCCTTCACGAGATGCGAGAATTTGACGTCGGCCGGGCACCTTTCCGTGCACATGCCGCAGGTCAGGCAGTCCCAGGGGTCGCGCAGGCTTCCGATGGAATCCATGTCCGCGGCGGACAGCCTCGAGATGGTCAGCCGCGGCGAGAAGTCCATGTGCCGGGCCACAGGGCAGGAGGCGGTGCACTTGCCGCAGTCTATGCAGGCGAGCGCCCTGAAGGAAGCCAGCATCGCTTTGATTTCGAAGTCCATCTAACCGCCGTCCCCCCCGCCGTCAGGCTCCGCAGCCGGGGCAGGGGGCCTCCTGAGCGCCCCAAGGGCCTCGACCTTCGACGCGAATTCCGCCAGGGGCCCGTCAAGGCCGGCGGGCGCCATGGCCGAGGTCTCGAACCTGCCTATGCGGCCGCCGGAAATCCCGAGGCTCTCGAGCAGCCTGCGGGCCTTCTCTATCCTCGCGAGCGACGCCCCTGATCCCTTCCCGTACCTGCACCCGTCCTCCGGGCATGCGAACAGGACGGCCGCGTCCGCGCCGCCCTCGAGGGCCGCGAGAAGGAAGCCGGTCCTGAGCTGGCCCGAGCACACGAGGCGCACGACGTCGACCTCGAACTTCCCGCCCAGCGCGCGGCGGACCGACTCCTCGAGCCCCTTGCCGGCGCATGCCCTGCACATGAAGGCCGCGATTCTCCGCCGCGCCGCAGGGGCGCCCTCGGCCTTCGTCGACCTCTTGGCCATATGACCGGACCGGGCCCCGCAGGGCCCGCCTCAGGCCCGGACCTTCAACAGTCCGAGCCTCCTGTGGAACTGCGAATCCGAGAAGCCCGGCAGGGAAATCGCCCCGGTCGGGCATGAGCCGGCGCAGAGGCCGCAGCCCTTGCATTTCGCGGCCTCGACTCGGGCGGATCCGTCCGTCACCCTGACGGCTTCGTACTGGCATGCCCTGGCGCATTCGCCGCATGCCCTGCACATCCTGGCGTCGACGGCGGCGGCGAGAATCTCCAGCGTGACGCACCCGCCTCCGCCGGCCCTTGTCAGGGTCTCCTTATGGACCCCGAATGGGCTCGTCCCGTCCCTGGTCTCCACCCGCACGATTTCCGCGCCTGCCTCCGGGAGGATTGCGAGCCGCTTGCGGCAATCGGGCACGCAGGAGACGCACTCCCCGCAGGTTCCGCACCTGAGGCAGCGCGCCGCCTCGGCCCTCGCATCGGCCTCGGAAAGGACGCCGGCCACTTCCCTGAAGTCCATCCTCCTCCGGAGCGGGTCCGCGACCGGGTTCCTGCGCCGCTTCTCCGGAGGGCCGGGAAAGGCGGCGGGCCTGATTTCCCTCTCGGCCGGCGGGTCGAACGCTAGCCGCGCCGGTCCGGGCCTGCCGAGGAATCCGAGGATGGACTTCGCGGCCCTGTGCCCCGCCTCGATTGCGTCTATCACCGTGGCGGGGCCGGTCACGACGTCCCCGCCCGCGAAGACGGCTGGATTGCCGGTCGCGCAGGTGTCCCTGTCCGCCGACACGGTGTTCCCTCTCGCCAGCGCAAGGCCCTGGGGAGGGCCGGATCCCATGAATGCGGCGTCCGGTTCCTGGCCGATGGCAGGTATGAGGAAGTCCGCCTCAATCCGGAACTCCGACCCCTCAATCGGGACGGGTCTCCTCCTGCCGCTCTCGTCCGGGTCCGCGAGCTTCATGCGGACGAGCTCGATGGCGCGGATTCTCCCGCCCTCGGAAAGAACGGCGGCCGGGGCGGCGAGGAGCTCGATTTTCACGCCTTCCTCCAGGGCCTCCTCGATTTCCTGGGGATTGGCCGGCATTTCGGCCCGGGTGCGCCTGTAGGCGATTACGACCTCCTGCGCGCCGGAACGGAGGGAGGACCTGGCCGCGTCGACGGCGGAGTTCCCGCCGCCGACGACCACCACCCTTCCGCGCAGCGCGGCGCCGCCCTCCATGTTGACCTTCCGCAGGAAATCCCAGCAGTCGAGCACGCCCCCGCACTGCTCGCCCTTCACGCCGAGGCGGAGGCTCCTCACGGCGCCTGCGGCGACGAACACGGCCTTGAATCCCCGCAGGAGGTCGGAAATCCCGAGCCCCGGGGATCCCACCTCGGCGCCGGTGCGAATCTCGACGCCCAGGTCGGCGATTGCCGCGATTTCCCTCTCGATTACGTCCCTCGGCAGGCGGTAGGCGGGGATTCCGGCGACCATGGTGCCGCCGGGCTTCGCCATGCGCTCGAACACGACGGAACCGACTCCCTCGCGGGCCAGGTCGGCCGCGGCGGTGAGGCCCGCCGGGCCCGATCCGACGATTGCGACCGTCTTCTCGAGCTTCGGCCTGCCGCGCGCCGGCGCGCGCGGGGGTTGGGAAACCTCCCAGTCCGCGGCGAAGCGCTTGAGCGCGCAAATCGAGACGGGCTCGTCAATCTCACCCCTCGCGCAGTCCTTCTCGCAGGGGTGCGTGCACACGCGGCCGCAGATTCCGGGGAAGGGGTTCCTGCGCCTGACGGCCTCCAGCGCCTCGCCGAACCTTCCCGCGGCTATGAGGCTCACGTAGGCCTTGGCGTCGATGCCCGCCGGGCATGCGATTCTGCAGGGCGCCAGGCCCGCGTCGCGCAGGACCCATTCGGACCCGCCGGGGGCGGTCAGGGGCTCGCCGCCCCTCCCGGCAGCCTCTCCGCTGCCCGCTCTCATGCTGCGCCTCCCCTGGCGCCGCCCGAGAGGAGCCCGACCCCGAAGTCGTAGCCTTTGGAGAACGCGGCGAGGTTGAGCTTCTCGGTCCCGGGCGGGACCGAATCTTCGACCGCCTTGCGGACGGCCACGTGGTCTATGGCGCCGGCGACTGCGGCGAAGAAGCCGACCATGATGATGTTGGTCACGATGCTCTTGCCCATTTCTTCCGCGAGCCTGGTGGCCGGAATTCCGAACGCTTTCTGGCCCGGCTTGAGGGGGCTGAGCTTAACTAGGTCGCTCTCGTAGAGGAGCATCGCGGTGGGTTTCATCTCGGGGTAGAACTTGTCGAACGCCTCCTGGGACATCGCGACGAGTATGTCGGTGTTCTTCACGTAGGGATAGAGGATCTGATCGTCGGAAATCACCACCTGGGCGCTGCAGGAGGACCCCCTCGCCTCGGGGCCGAAGGCCTGGGTCATGGTGGCGAACTGGTTGTTGAATATGGAGGCGGCCTTGCCGATTATGTTCGCGGTCATGATTACGCCCTGGCCGCCGAACCCTGAAACTCTGACCTCGCTTTTTGCCATTGCTCGCTCCCGTACGGGACGTACTTGTCCCCGAAAACCTTCGAGTAGCCGGCGTTAATCATCTCGAGGTACGTGGGCTTCTGGATGTCCACGAACTTGCCGACGATGATTTTCCCCTGGAATGAGATGTCCACGTCGCGCGTGTCGGCTCCGTTGCGTATTTCCGAGTTCTCCTTGTAGAACTTCATGAGGTCGAAGCCGGTGCCCAGCTTGTTCCTGCGGGCGTAGACGGTCGAGCACGGGGCAATGACCTCGATGAAGGAGAACCCCTTCTTCACGAGGATTTCCTTAATCGACCATTTGAGCCTGCGCAGGTGCAGGGAAGTCCAGCGCGCGACGTAGGAGGCGCCCGAAGACGCGGCGAGGTGCGGCAGGTTGAAGGGGTGTTCGAAGCATCCGTATGGCGTCGTGGACGTCTTCGCCCCCACCGGCGTCGTCGGGGCCATCTGGCCGCCCGTCATGCCGTATATGAAGTTGTTCACGCAGATTACCTTGAGGTTCTGGTTGCGCCTGGCCGCGTGGATGAAGTGGTTCCCGCCAATCGCCGACAGGTCCCCGTCGCCGGAAAAGACGATTACGTTCAGGTCGGGGTTGGCCAGGTACAGGCCGGTCGCGAAAGGCAGGGCCCTGCCGTGGGTCGTGTGGAACGAGTCGAGGTTCACGTATCCCGCGACCCTGCCGGTGCACCCTATGCCGGATACGATGGCGGTCTTCTTGAGGTCGATGCCCGAGTCAATCAGCGCCTCGAGAAAGCAGTTCACGACCGTGCCGATGCCGCAGGTCGGGCACCATATGTGCGGGATTCGGTCCATCCTGAGGAGCTTCGACCTCGGGTGGTCAGATGCGCGCTGGCTCGGTTTTTTTTGCATGCAGGACTTCCTTGAATGCCTTGTATATGTCGTCGGGGTCGTGGACCGCGCCGCCGTAGGCAGGCACGTGCTTCACGGCGCACCGGCCGGCGGCGCACCGCTCGACCTCGAGGACAATCTGGCCGGCGTTAATCTCGGGCACCACGAACCCCTTCACCCGGCCTGCAATCGCCCGGATTCTCTTCTCCGGGAACGGCCAGACCGTAATCAGCCTAAGCTGGCCGACCTTGAGCCCGTCCTTCCTGGCGGCGATGACCGCGGCCTGGGCCACGCGCGACGTTATCCCGTACGAGACGAGCACCACGTCGGCCCCGTCCAGGTCCCGCTCCTCCAGGATGAAGATGTCGTCCGCGTTCTCCCTAATCTTGCCGGTGAGCCTCTTGACCAGCTTCTCCTGCGTCTCGGCGTTCATCTGGGGGTAGCCCCTCTCGTCGTGCGTGAGGCCGGTGGTATGGATCTTGTAGCCGTCCCCGGCCTGGATGATGTCCGGGACCCAGCCGTCTCCCGCGTCGTAGGGCAGGTAGTCGCCGGGCTTCCTGTCCGTGAATTTCCTCGGCACGATTTCGATGCTCTCGGCCGGCGGGATAATCACCTTCTCGGTCATGTGCCCGATTACCTCGTCCATCATGAAGAGCACCGGGACCCTGTACTTCTCGGCGAGGTTGAAGCACGTGATTACCCTGTCGAAGGCCTCCTGCGGCGAGTTCGGGGAGAGGGCGATTATCGAGTAGTCGCCGTGTGATCCCCACCGCGCCTGCATCATGTCGGCCTGGCCGACCATGGTGGGCAGGCCCGTGGACGGGCCGGCCCGCTGGACGTTGACGATTACGCAGGGGGCTTCCATCATGGCGGCAAGCCCTATGTTCTCCATCATGAGGGAGAAACCGGGGCCGGAGGTGACGGTGAGGGCCTTCGCGCCTCCCCACACCGCGCCCACGACGGCCGCCATGGAGGCGATTTCGTCCTCCATCTGTATGAACATCCCGCCCAGGAGGGGGAAACGCTGGGTGATGCGCTCGGCGACCTCGGTGGAGGGCGTGATGGGGTAGCCGGCGAGGAATCTGCAGCCTGCGGCCATGGCGCCCTCGGCGCACGCATAGTCGCCGTCGAAGAAGTGGGCGCCCGTGAGCACGCCCTTGGGGTTGGCTTTCATTTTTGGGTTCCGACTAAGCCTTGGGAGAAGGGCGCGCGTCCTTCTCTTCATCGGCGTCCGTGACTGCGAAAATGGCGAATTCCGGGCAGACGACCTCGCAGTAGTTGCAGAACGCGCACGCCGCGATGTCCTTTACCTGCGGGGGGTGGTAGCCCTTGGCGTTGAACTCCTTGGACATTTCGAGCACGTCGCGCGGGCAGTACTCCACGCAGAAGCCGCACCCCTTGCACCGGTCGCGGATGATGACTATCTGCCGTTCGGTCTTCGGCCGGTCGTCCTTGAGCGGCTTGCGCCACGGCTCGATCATTTCCTGCTCCTCCCTGCGCCACGGCCGCGCGATTTGCGTTTCTCGATTGCGGCCTTCATGGTCTCGCCGATTTCCGCCGGCGACGGGGCGATTGACACGCCGGCGGCGGCGAGCGCCTCGATTTTGTCCTTTGCCGTGCCCTTGCCGCCGGATATCACCGCTCCAGCGTGCCCCATCCGCTTGCCGGGGGGGGCGGTCTGGCCCGCGATGAAGGCCACGACCGGCATGCTGACCTCGCGCTTCAGGTATTCCGCGGCCCTTTCCTCGTCGTCGCCGCCTATCTCCCCGATGAGGACGAGGCCCGAAGTGCCCTCGTCGCGGTTGAACATGCTGATGGCTTCCATGAATGACGTGCCCACGACCGGGTCCCCGCCGAGGCCCATGCACGTCGACTGGCCGATGCCGAGGCGCGTGAGCTGGTGGACGGCCTCGTACGTGAGGGTGCCGCTCCTCGAAATGACCCCGACGCTCCCCGGGGTGTGTATCCACCCCGCCTGGATGCCGAGCTTGCACTTGTGCTCGGGCGAGATTACGCCAGGCGTGTTGGGCCCCACGAGCCTGGTCGTCCTGCCCTCGAGGAAGCGCTTGACCTTGACCATGTCGGCGACCGGGATGCCTTCGGTGATGCAGACCACGAGGTCGAGGCCTGCGACCGCGGCCTCGACGATTGCATCCGCGGCGAAGGCGGCCGGGACGAAGATGACGGACGCGTTGGCGCCCGCCTTCTCCTTCGCCTCCAGGACCGTGTCGAAAATCGGCACCTTGTCGTCGAACTTCTGGCCGCCCTTGCCCGGCACGACGCCGGCGACGACCTTGGTCCCGTATTCGAGCATCTGCCGGGTGTGGAAGGACCCGTGCCCGCCCGAAATGCCCTGTATTACGACTCTTGTGGCGCTGCCGACCAATATGCTCACGGTGGCAACCTCTAATATGGGAACTAGGAGACGAGTTCCACGGCTTTCTTGGCAGCTTCGCCCATCTCCGACGCCGGGATGATTTCCAGGCCTGAAGCCTCCAGGACGGCCTTGCCCTGGTCCGCGTTAGTGCCCTCGAGCCTGACAACGAGGGGCACCTTGATGCCGAGCTGCCTCACGGCGGACACGACGCCTTCCGCTATGACGTCGCAGCGCATGATTCCGCCGAAGATGTTGACGAGTATCGCCTTGACTTTCGGGTCCCTGAGTATGATTTTGAACGCCGCCTCCACCTGCTCCTTCGAGGCGCCCCCGCCCACGTCGAGGAAATTGGCGGGCCTGCGGCCGTAGTGGGCGATTATATCCATCGTCGCCATGGCCAGGCCTGCGCCGTTCACGAGGCATCCTATCTCGCCGTCGAGGCTTATGTAGCTAATCCCGAGCTCCTTCGCCTCCTTCTCGCTCGGATCCTCCTCGAGGGGGTCGCGCATGGCCGCGTTCTCCTTGTGCCGGAACAGCGCGGAGTCGTCCAGGTCGATTTTCGCGTCCAGCGCGACCAGCGATCCGTCCTTGAGCAGTCCGAGCGGATTGATCTCGACCAGCGTGGCGTCCTCCGCTTCGAAGAGCTTCGCCATCCCGGTGAAGACCTTCGTCGCGGATTTCACCGAGTCGCCGGTCAGCCCCAGCCTGTATGAGAGGCTCCTCGCCTGATACGGCATTAGTCCGAAGACCGGATCCAGGGGTTCGGACAGTATCTTATCGGGCGATTCGGCGGCCACCTTCTCGATTTCGACCCCCCCCTCTGCAGATGCAATAAGCGAAGCCCGTGCGATGCGCCGGTCCACCAGTATGGCGGCGTACAGCTGTGCGGACAGGTCGGCGGCCTTCTCCACGAGCACCTTGCCGACCTTCCTGCCGGATCCGCCGGTCTGGGCCGTGGTGAGCGTCATCCCGAGGATATCCCTGGCGTGCGAGGCCGCCTCCGCCGGGGTGGACGCCTTCCTGACTCCGCCTCCCTTGCCCCGGCCTCCGGCGTGGACCTGGGCCTTGACGAAGACCGGGCAGCCCATCTCCGCGGCCGCGCTCTCGACTCCGGAAGAGTCGGCGAACATCCTGCCCGGCTGCACGGGTATGCCGTGCTTGCGGAAAAGCTCCTTGGCCTGGTACTCGTGAATCTTCATTCGGTCGTCCTCTAACACGCCGGTTCCCGCCCGGCCTTGCCCGCGGGGACCCGGGATTCCGGTCACGCCTTCGGGCGGGGAAACAGTTCATTTAACGCCCGTCAGGGGGCGATTCAAGGAAAATTCGGCTTTAAAAAGTCCCTGCCGCGCGTGCCGGGTCCGGATTCCGGGGTTTCCGCGGGCGCGAGGCATGCAGCCGCAAGGGCGGCCCAGGAAAAAGGCTTGACCTCCGGCTGGTGTTTTCTTGAGATACTCTCTTGACGAGCCTGGACTTGCATTCTCGTCTGATTGCCAATCGTCCGGGGCGGGCGCAGCCGCCCGGCCGGCGGCGGGGGATCGTGGAGGAGGTCTTCGTCTTGGCTTGCGTGATAGAGGCGGTCCCGAACTTCAGCGAGGGCAGGAACATGGACGTGGTCCGTGCCATCGCCGAGGCTGCGGCCAAGGGCGGGGCCGCCGTGCTCGACATCGAGACCGACGCCTCCCACAACAGGTCGGTGCTCACCCTGGCCGGCCCGCCCGAGGCGGTGCTCGAGTCCGCATTCAGATCGGTGGAGAAGGCGGCGGCGCTCATCGACCTCAACGTGCACCGGGGGGAGCACCCCAGGATGGGGGCTGCCGACGTCGTGCCTTTCGTTCCGGTCTCCGATTCCGGGATGGAGGAGTGCAAGGCTCTTGCCGAACGCCTGGGCAGAAGAATCGGATCCGAACTGGGCATCCCGGTGTTCCTCTACGGCGAGGCCGCGAGGGTCCCGTCCAGGCGGAACCTTGCGGACGTGCGCAAGGGCCAGTTCGAGGGCTTGAGGGATGCAATCGGCCGCGATCCCTCGAGGAAACCGGACTTCGGGCCCGAAAGGATTCACCCGACCGCAGGCGCCGTGGCGGTCGGCGCCAGGTTCTTCCTGGTGGCCTTCAACGTCTATCTCGACAG
>JBFZBV010000589.1:0-2903 GCA_041308285.1 Planctomycetota bacterium
CGAGAACCAGAAGCTCTTCAAGGTAGGCAAGGCCTGGGTTCTCATGCCTCTGTACCCGTACTCGCCGTACGAGCACCTCGACCTCCCCAACCCGCCGAACGGCCCGTCGAAAACGCATCCCTTCGGCACGGACGACGCTTCCAAGGACGTCCTCACCAACCTCATCTACGGGTTCAGGCTCTCCGTGCTCTTCGCTCTCGTGGTGGTGACGATTGGCAACACGATAGGGATACTCGTCGGCGGCGTCATGGGCTACTTCGGCGGATGGACGGACATCATCCTGCAGAGGATGATAGAGATATACGGATCGATACCGTTCCTGTTCACGATAATGATCATCGCCTCCATCACCAAGCCGGGCTTCATGCTCATGGTGATCCTCCTGGTCATTCTGCGCGCCTGGATTGGGATAACCTACTACATCAGGGGCGAGTTCTACCGGGAGAAGGCCAAGGACTACGTCCAGGCGGCCATAGGAATCGGCGCCTCGGACTGGAAGGTGATGACCAGCCACATACTCCCCAACTCGCTCGTGCCGGTAATCACCTTCACTCCCTTCGAGATTGTGGGATACATAGGCACGCTCGTGTCGCTCGACTACCTCGGCTTCGGCCTGCCCGTGGGCACGCCGAGCTGGGGATATCTGCTGAAGCAGGGATACCTTTACATAAAGACGTTCCCCCATCTCATCATCGTGCCTTTCGCCGCCGAAGCCTTCACTTTGTTCTGCGTCGTGATGATAGGCGAGGCCGTGCGCGAGGCGTTCGACCCCAAGGTGTTCTCGAGGCTCAGATAGGCTGTGGAAACCCCGGCGACCGGTCCCGTGACCGAGAAGAAGAAGCTCCTGGAGGTCAAGAACCTCAGGACGTACTTCTACATCGAAGGCCATGCCGCCAAGGCCGTGGACGACGTCAGCTTCCACATCTTCGAGAACGAGGTGTTCGGCCTGGTGGGCGAATCCGGCTGCGGCAAGTCGGTGACCGCGCTCTCGGTACTGAGGCTCATACCCGACCCCCCGGGGAAGATTGTGGAGGGCCAGATTATCTTCCGCGGCAGGAACATCATGGACCTGTCCTACAAGGACATGCACAACATCCGCGGGAACGAAATCTCCATGATTTTCCAGGAGCCCATGACGGCCCTCAACCCGGTGTTCTCAATCGGCTGGCAGGTGAAGGAGGCCATCAAGTACCACCAGGAGATAAAGGACAAGGCCGAGCTCACCGAGAAGGCCATCGACATACTGCGGCTGGTCGGAATCCCCACGCCCGAGAAGAGGCTCAGGAACTACCCGCACGAGTTCTCCGGCGGCATGAGGCAGCGCGTCATGATTGCAATGGCCCTGTCCTGCAACCCCGCCCTCCTCATCGCCGACGAGCCCACCACGGCCCTGGACGTGACCATCCAGGCGCAGATTCTCGAACTCATGCTCGACGTGAGGAAGCACACCGGCGACGCCGCCATCCTGCTCATCACGCACAACCTCGCCGTTGTGGCGGAGACCTGCCAGAGGGTCGCCGTGATGTACGGAGGAAAGATCCAGGAAGTGGCCGACGTCAGGCCCCTGTTCCACGACCCCCTGCACCCCTACACCCGCGGGCTGCTCGATTCCCTCCCCAGGCCGGACCATAAAAAAGGAGACAGGCTCGCGACGATAAAGGGCATCGTCCCCAGCATCATGGCCTTCCCGCCGGGATGCAAGTTCAACACGCGATGCAGCCTGGCCTTCGACCGCTGCAGGGTCGAGGAGCCGGAACTCCTGGAGGCCAGGCCGGGCAGGTTCGTGAGATGCCACCTGGTCCGGCCCGAGGGGCAGGCGGAGCGGACGAAGACGAACGGAGGCGCATGAGCACGCCCGAGACAGCCGGCGAAGGCGCCGACTACATAATCGACGCCAGGGACCTCAAGGTCCACTTCCCGATTTACGGCGGCCTCCTCCTCAGGCGCCGCGGCGAAGTCAAGGCCGTGGACGGCGTGTCCTTCGCCATCAAGAGGGGCGAAACCCTGGGCCTGGTCGGCGAATCCGGGTGCGGCAAGACGACCGTCGGCAAATCGATTATCAGGCTCGTCAAGGCAACCGGCGGGTCCCTCAATTTCCACTCGAAGAACGGGACCAGGGTGGACCTCGCGACCCTTTCGAGGAAGGAGATGCGCCCCTTCCGCGCCGACATCCAGATGATCTTCCAGGACCCCTACTCGTCCCTCAACCCCCGCTGGTCCGTCGGCACCATCATCGAGGAGCCGCTGCGCATCCACAGGTCCGGCATGACCAAGGCCGAAAGGGAGGAGCGGATTGCGTGGCTGCTCGAGAAGGTCGGGCTGACCGGCGAGCAGGCCTCGAGGTACCCGCACGAGTTCTCGGGCGGCCAGAGGCAGAGAATCGGCGTGGCCCGCTCGCTCGCCACCAACCCGGAGTTCATAATCGCCGACGAGCCGGTCTCCGCCCTCGACGTCTCCATCCAGGCGCAGGTCATAAACCTCCTCCAGGACCTGCAGCAGGAGTTCAAGCTCACGTACCTGTTCGTCGCCCACGACCTGTCGGTCGTGGTCCACGTGTCCAACCGCATAGCGGTGATGTACCTCGGGAACATAGTCGAGATCGGATCGAGCCTGGACGTGTACAACTCGCCCGTGCACCCCTACTCGAAAGCCCTGCTTTCCGCCGTGCCCCTGCCCGACCCGGACAGGAAGAGGCCCGGAAGGGTGATTCTGCGGGGCGACGTGCCGAGCCCGCTCGCGAAACCCTCCGGTTGCGGGTTCCGCACGCGCTGCCCAATCGCCAAGCCGGTCTGCGCCGAAGCCGTCCCGGAACTCAAGGAAGTCACGCCCGGCAGGTTCGTCGCCTGCCCGCAAGTATAGGCCGCGCGAAAGCCCTTCACCGCCCCGCACGCTTCTCCGCGTAC
>JBFZBV010000590.1:0-3964 GCA_041308285.1 Planctomycetota bacterium
AGGACTATCTCGAACTCGGCCCCTTTCCCCGCCGAGGACCTGACCTTTATCGATCCGCCGTGGTTCCGGACTATGCCGTATGTCACGGGCAGGCCCAGGCCGGTCCCGAGCCCCGGATCCTTGGTCGTGAAGAAGGGGTCGAAGATCTTGTCCATTATCTCGTCCGGGATGCCCGGTCCCGTGTCGGACACTACGATTGAGATGGTCTTGTCGGCGGGATGGTGGGCGGATCGGACCGTCAGTTTGCCACCCCTGCCCATGGCCTCGGAAGCGTTGATGACCAGGTTCATCACGGCCTGCTGTATCTGCCCGCCGTCCACCTTGATTCTCGGCAGCCCCTGGTCGAGATTGAGCACGACTTCCGTCTCCTGGAGGCCGAGCTTGTGGTTGAGGAGCTCCACCGACTGGGTGAGGAGCATGTTCACGTCGGTCGGCTCCCGGTCCATCCTGGACTTCCTCGCGAATTCGAGGAGGTTGCGCACAATCTTGGAAATGCGCTGGGTCTCAGTTCCCATGATTCCCAGGTACTGCCTGAACTCCCCGGCCTTGTCGGGCGGGAAGGTCTCCGCCTTCATCCAGTCCTGGAAGGTCCTCACGAAGGTCAGGATTCCCATCAGGGGGTTGTTTATCTCGTGCGCCACCGAGGCCGCGAGCTTGCCGAGCGACGCGAGCTTCTCGGACTGCAGGATTTGCGCCTGCGCGTCCTTGAGCTCCTGGGTCCGCTTGTTCACCCTGTCCTCCAGGCTGCGCCCCCATTCCTGAATCTCGGCGTTCGCCTTCTTGAGATCGACCGTCATCCTGTTGAACGCCTCGGCGAGGTCGCCTATCTCCGTCTTCGACCGGATGTCAATCCTGTAGTCGAGGTCGCCTTCGGCGACCCGGTTCACGCCCTTTATCAGTTCCGAGACGGGGGCGTGCACGAACCGCCTCACGAACACCGCCAGGAAGACCGACAGGACCGCGATGGTGGCCACCGTGAAGAGGGCGCCCTGGATGGTGCTCTTCCTCAGCTCCCTGTCGACGTTGGCCAGGCTCATCGTGATGTACATGACGCCGAGCACGCTCTGGTTCTCGGGATGCACGTGGCAGTCGGCGGAAGAGCAGGCCTTCTCGTTGTAAATGGGCGTCACGACTCCGAAGCTCCGGCTCCCTTCCTTCTCGATGATGCGGCTCCTCTGGGCCTGACGCAGCTCGACGGCGGGCTTCTCGGACGCGTGGCACTGGACGCAGCCGTCCTCGGTCTTCTCGACCCGGATTCCGATGTCCGAGGAGGCAGACGAGTAGATAATCTCTCCGGACTTGTTGAATATCCGGGCGATTTCGATGCCCTCCTCCCTCCCCAGGTTCGATATCGCCTCCTTTATGTTCCTCGTGTCGTTCTGCATCATCGAATAATAGAGGGTGCGCTGCACCGTTCCGCTGAGCTGGTTCGAGTGGATCCGCACGTGATTCATGAGGTCTTCGCGGTGCGTGGCGATGAAAACGACGGCGAAGCCGCCGACCAAGAGGACAATCATCACGGCGGTGGACAGGACCACCCTGGTTCCTATGGCCTTGAACAGGCGGCTCAAGCCTCCTCCTTGCCGCGCAGGATTCGCATCACGTCGGCGGCGCCCGCCGGGGCGCCGGTCCATATCCTGAACTGCGCGGCGGCCTGGTGCGCGAACATCTCCGAGCCCGGGATTGCTTCCGCTCCCGCTTCGAGGGCTCCGGCCATGAAAGCCGTCACGCTCGGCCGGTAGATCATCTCGAGTACCACCGAGCCCCGCCTCGCCCTGCGTCCTGGAACGGCTTCGCCGCCGTCCCCCCCGCTCCCGATTGGCGTGGCCTGCACCAGGACGTCGTATGCCGAGGGGTCGGCGGTCCCCAGGGCCGCGAACAGGGCCCCCCACCGGGCCGCGAGGTCCCTCCCGCGGGACTCGGTCCGGTTGGTAATTGTAACCCTGGCTCCGGCCTTTGAAAGGCCGAAAACCGCCGCCCTAGCGGCGCCGCCCGCCCCAATCACGAGGACGCTCAGGCCGGCGACGGCTCCCGTCCGCGATTCAATCGCGTCCACCACGGCGGATGCGTCGGTGTTGTCCCCGTCAATCCGGCCGCCTTCGAACGTCAGGGTGTTGACGGCTCCGATTTCGGATGCGGCCGGCGTGAGCCTGTCGGCGATTTCCGCCGCCTCCATTTTGAAGGGCATGGTCACGCTGAGGCCGCGGATTCCGAGCTCCTCGGCAGCCCGGGCCAGGGGAGTCAGGGAGTCGGTCTCGAACGGGACGTACACGGCCCTGATTCCCCGGCTCCTGAACAGCGCGTTGTGCACCTCCGGGCCGAGGCTGTGGAGCGCCGGGCGGCCGGCGACGCCGTAGACCTCCGCGCCCGGCGAAGCGCCGGAGTACTTGCCGGTCAGGTCCGGAACCGAGGGCTGGTATTCCGCGGTTCCCAATCCCGGCTCCAGGGATGCGTAGGTCATGAACGCCGTCGCGGATCCGGTTATGCGCGTGGCGAATCCCATCGGGCCGAGCCCGAAGACCGACGCCCTGCAGGGGGGCCGCCGCTGCAGGCGCATTATCCTCACGACGTCCGAGCAGGACGAAGGGGTGACGGCGATTTTCACCGCGTGCGCCCCGGCTGCCGCCATGCCGGACGCGAGGGCCTCGAGGCCGGGCGGGCAGGAGGAGAAATCGTGAAGGGAGAGAATCACGTTGCAGGAGAAGCGCGCCGGCGGCACCCCCGATTCGCGCTCGACGTCGACGTATGAGAAGCCGGACCTCGAAGCCTCGAGGAGGAGGGAAATCCGCTCCTCCTCTGTCCCCTTGAAGAACCCGCCGGCCGCCGGGCTTCTAAGCGTGAAGACGGAGGGCGTCCTCAGTGCTTTCGCGAGATCGCAGAGCGGGAAGGACCCGAACCTGTCGCCGCGAATCTCGACCGCCCCGGCGCCCAGTCCAGCCGCCCTGGCGGCGAGATCCGCGGCCTCGGAAGGGTTCGAGGCCATGATGCAGGCGCAAATCAAGTGTGCCTCGAGAACATGGTCTTCAGGATTTCCGCCTCAGCGGCCCCGAGCGTGCCTTTCCTCAGCGCGAGCTCCACGGTCTTGAGCCCCAGGGCCGCGTACACCGGCAGGATGCCCGGCGCGCGGGCCTTGAGGGCCTTTATGTGCTCCTCGACCGTCGCGACGTCTCCCCTGGCGACGGGCCCTGTGAGCGCGGCCGCCGATCCCGAATCCTTCATGTTCAGGACCGTGCCGGCCAGGAGTCCGCACAGCCCGGCCTCTCCAGGTCCGGGGGGGACTCCGGCGGAGTCGAAAAGCGAGAGCCCCAGGCTCAGGAGCGTCACCGTGTAGTTGGAGACCATGGCGGCGGCGGCGTGGTACAGGGGCTTCGAGTCGGCCGCAACCTCCACGGGCTGGGCGCCCAGAGCCTTCACGATTGACTTGAGGTCGTCCAGCGAATCCGCCGGGCCTTCGACGGCGAAAACCGCGCCGGCCAGCGGAGGCGGGGGCTTGCCGCGGGGGAAGCTCAGCAGCGGGTGCATTGATCCGATTCTGGCGCCCGACATGCGGGCGGAGGTCAGCACGGAGGAGGGGAGGGCTCCGGACAGGTGCACGACCAGGCTCCCGGGCCTGAACCCGGAAGCGGCGGCAATCCGGTCCGAGACCGCGGCGATGGCCCCGTCCGACACGGCCAGGATCACGAGGCGGGCCGACGAGGCCGCTTCCGCGGCATCCGCCGTGCAGAGGCATCCCCCGAGCCCCTCGCGGGATGCGAGGGATTCGGCAGCGGACTTCTTCCGGCCGGCGATGGCCTTGACCTGCATGCCCGCCGAGGCGAATCCCCTGACCATGGCGGATGCGGCCGCGCCGGTGCCTACGACCGCGACGTCCGGGATGTCATGTCCGTCCCCCACGGGTACAGTGTGGGCAAAAGGGGACCGCGTGTCAACCTCGGCCCGCCGGCCCCAGCGATGAAGAGTCGCG
>JBFZBV010000591.1:0-3022 GCA_041308285.1 Planctomycetota bacterium
TAATGATTGCCTTCGCGCTCTGTTTTTCGCTCTTTCCGGCCCTGGTCTCCTTCATCCCGGAGGACGTGTTCCTGAGGCGGCCCGAAGGGGGACGGATTCGCTCCTCGATGGCGGGCGCCCTCGGCAGGCTCTTCGATTTCACCCTGAGGTTCCGCAAGCACGTCCTGTTCGCGTCGCTCGCGCTGGGGGCCGCATCAGCGGCCGGCATCGCGCAAATCCGGCCCGAGACATTCGTCCTCAGGTTCTTCAAGGCGGGGAATCCCGTGAGGGCCGACTGGGAGCACATCGAGGCCAAGGGGCTCGGCCTTTCGTCAATCCAAATCATCCTGGAGGGGGAGCCTGGATCCTTCGGCCGGCCCGGAGCCCTCGCCGATCTGAGCCGCCTCGAGGAGGCCGTGGGGAAATTCGGCATGGTCAAGAACACGACATCGGCGACGGACATACTCCGCCACGCCGCAGCCATGGCGGGCCGCCCGCGCGCAGGGCCCGCCGAAATGACGGGAATCATCCGGTCGCCGCTCCTCAAGAAATCCGGGGCGCTTTCGGAATTCCTGAGCCCGGACCTGTCGAAGGCCAGGATTACGGCGTCGATCAGAGGCGCCTCCGACCGGGACAACATCGCCCTCATCGGGGACATCGAGCGGCTGTGCGAGTCCGATTTCCCGGGCATGAAGATTGCCATCACGGGCGCCGCGCACATCTTCTCCAGGCTGAACCATGCGCTGGTGAGATCCCAGGAGAAGTCCGCGCTGGTCGCATGCGCGGCGGTATACGCGTGCTTCGTGTTCCTTCTGCGGTCGCCGCTTCTCGCGCTCGTCGCGATGCTGCCGAACGTCCTCCCGATAGTCGTCACCCTCGGGCTCATGGGCTGGTCCGGCATTCCGCTGGACGTCGGATCGATGATTATCGCCGGAGTCGCCCTGGGAATCGCCGTCGACGACACGATACACTACCTGACGCGCGCGGGAATCGAGGCCGGGCCGGGCCTTTCGACGCCCTCGGTCCTGAGAAAGTGCCATTCGACGATAGGAACGGCCATGGTCTCGACGTCGGTGATTCTCTTCTTCGGGTTCTCGATAATAGGGTTCAGCTCCTTCAGGCCAATCTACACGTTCGGGCTCCTGACGGGATTGACCATGGTGCTCGCCCTCGCAGGGGACCTCGTGCTTCTGCCCGCCCTCCTGCTCGTGCTGCCGCCGTCGTGGCTTCCCGGCGCGGCCGGACGCCGGGCCGACGCGCGGGAGCGCGGCACCGGGACGGAAAGCCAATGAACCCGGACGAGAGCCGGCCGGTGCGGGAATTCGTGTTCCGGCCTGTCCGTGCGATGTCCCGCGGCGGCGTCGCGCGCACGCGGCATCCGGGCGCGATTCGCGGCATGACGCCTCTTCGAGGCGGCTACCGGGATTCCCTCGCGAGCCCGACCGCGCCTGCGGCGTAGAACACCGCGGCGAATGCCAGCAGAATCCCGCAGTTCGGAATCACGTCGGCGATTCCCCGGCCGCGCACTATGAGGTCGAGGTACGCCTCCAGCGCCCAGCTCTGGGGCGTGAGCCTCCCGACCGCGACCATCGCCGAAGGCATCACGAAGGACGGCACCATGACGCCCGCAAGCGCGGCCATTATGACGAGCACGACGGCCGTGAACACGGTGGTGCCGTCGGTGCTCAGCCCGAACGAAGAGACGAGCACGCCGAACCCCATGGCGGACATCGACGCGCAGGCGGTGACGGCCGCGAGACCGGCCGGGGAGGCCCCGGGCGAGAACGGGGGCCCGCCGGCAAGCGGTATGAGGAAAGTCCCGACGCCGAACATCAGCGCGGCCTGGAGGAGGTTCACCGCGAAGAAGGGGACGATTCTCGCGGTAACGACGAGGTTCGCCGGCGCCGCGGAGACCGCGATGCGCTTGTAGGTCCCGGAGCGTTTCTCCTGGGAAATCCCGGCTGCGATGACGATGGCGATGAAATATATCCCGAGCACCGTGTAGGCAGGGACGTTCTGCTCCGCGGAGTTGGGCTTCCTGACGAGCTTCAGGTTCTCCGGCGGCACGGCCTCTACGGAGACCGCGGACGAGGAGAGCTTCTCCTCGATTGCCCTGGCGATTCCGGCGGCCGCAGCGCCGGATGAGGCGGGAGCGAACAGCGAAGCCATCTTCGGAGCCGCGGCGGAGATGAGCGCCCGCTGGGCCTGCATCTGCACCGTCCCGCGGACGGCCTCGGTAATCTGGGGAGGGAGAGCGGGGTCGGCGATGACCTCGAGTCGCACGGGCCTGCCCGGGGAGAGAATCTTCCCGGCCATATCCGCCCAGGCGCCGGGCGGCACGTAGACCGCGAGCTGGTACGTGCCGCGTGCGACCGCCTCGTGCGCGGCCGAACGGTCCGCCCCGTCCGGGCAATCGACGCGAATCCAGCCCAATCCCCCCAGGCCCTCGGATATCCTGCCCGCCAGAACGTCCCCCTTTTCCGCGGCGAAGAGGAGGCCGGCCTTCTCCGACGACCCCTCGCCCAGGACGCCCTGGAGCGCCATGGTCATCACGAACATGAAGACGGCCGGAAGCAAGAACAGGAAGGCGAGCCCTATCCTGTCCCTCGATAGGATTTTCAGTTCCTTGATTGCGGACTGGATTGCGGCGTGAATCATGGTATTGAAAAACGGCCGCCCGGCCGCGCCTTTCCGCCGGCGCGGCATCGGCAGGCACATGGAGATTCTATACCCGGCAGCCCGTCCGGACAAGTTCCGCTGTTCGCGCCCGGCCGTGAAGAGTCGTGCGCGGAATCGTTGATTTGCTCGGCACGCGCCGCGCCCGCAATCCGCAGGGAGGAGAATCAAGGCATGGGCCGGAGGGACGATAAAGCGGCACGTCGAATGCAAAGGCCCTGCCGCAGTCTCAAAGCCCGGCACATAACTGCGGCGGGGTCTTTGCCTTGTGACAAAAATACGGGGCCAGGATAACCGACGTCTCCGGATTCCATTTCCCACTTACCCTTCCCCTTCCCCTCTTCCTTCAAGCTGCACGGAAGCCGCC
>JBFZBV010000592.1:0-10840 GCA_041308285.1 Planctomycetota bacterium
GGCCCCCCAACCCGGAACTCCATCGAGAAAAAGTCTTTGAAGAGGGTTTGGGGGAAACTTTCTCCAGAAAGGTTCCCCCAAGAATCGACGGCTCTTGGGACTTCTTAAGTTGACGCGCATGTGCAGCCGCCTGGTCTGGCGAGGGATTCGGCCGTCGCACGCCGGTTATGAGCCGGCCTGCAGGAGCTTTATCCGGTCGTCCTCGGTCTTCTCGAACTTGCCTCCCCTGCCCGATGTGAGTCTTATGACCTGCTCGGTGTTCTTCGAGACGTACCCGAGCTTTTCGACCTCGATGGCGAGCTGGACTATGTTCATCTCGAGGTCCGGGGCGTTCTGGAGGACCTTCACCATGAGGTCGGCCAGTCTTGGGCCTGTCCTGGCGGGCGCGGTTTTCTCCTGCGGCGCGGGTCTGGCCGGCGGCGCGGATGCAGGGGCTTCCGCAGTGCTTTCCGAAGCCGGGGGCTCGGATACGATTGCGGAGGCGTCGAGCATCATCGTCCTCCGGGGCCTGCCGCGTTTCCTGGGCATCAGCGGGGCGGGCTCTGTTTGCGGCGATTCTGCCGCAGGGGCCGGAGCGGCCTTGGGCGGCCTTCCCCGCCTCCCGGTCCCGGCCGGCTTCTTGCGGGCTGCGCGGTCCCCGACTATGTCGGATATCTCCGCGTCGACCTCGGCGAGCTTTGCAGCGAGCTTCTCGCGCCTGGCATACAGCTTCTCGAGGGAGCCCTGCTTTTTCTCGAGCAGTTTCTTGAGTTCCGCAAGGGTGAGATTCAGGCCCATGATTCCTCCATAAATATGCATTCCAATCGGTCGGCGGGATTATACACCCAGGCGGCGGCGTGGCAAGCCCAATCGCCGGCCGTGCCGCAGCGGGCGGGATTTGCCGGAACATGCGGCTGCGCAGCGTTATATAATGGCTGTCATCCGGTTATTGCGGTTTCAGGGGGTTTTCATGAAATCTGCTATAAAAATCGCGTCCCTGGCGGGGCTCGCGTTGCTGGTCCTGCTTCCATTGAACTCCTCGGCCGACCTCGGCACGAAGCGGGCTTCCCCGCACCGCCGCAAGGCGGGCGAGTCGTTCCCGCCCCTGCCGCTCCCCGCGACGCCGCTCAGGCGCACGGAGAAGAAGCGGCCGCCGACGCCGCCGGTTCTCATCGGGAGAATCTCCTACGGCGTGCCGCGGGAGCTCGAGGTCGAGGGCGAACGGCACACGTTCTTCGACTGGAAGTCCGACCCGGCGTGCCTGAGGTCGCTGCTCCTCCGCGCGCGCAAGCGGCTGGATCTCGAGTACACCGACGCCGAGGTCAGGCTCAAGAACCTCACGGGCGATCCGGACCAGATCCCGATACTCTACATCACGGGGCACATAGGCTTCGAATTCACCGACGAGGAGCTGGACAAGCTCCGCGACCACCTCAGGGCGGGCGGATTCCTTTGGTCAGAGGCATGCTGCGGGGACCCGAGGTTCACCGAGTCGGCGGCGAAGATGTTCGCGAAGCTCTTCCCCGACAGGCCGCTCAAGAGGCTCGCGCCGGATCACCCTGTTTTCCGCTGCCAGGGCAGAATCGACAAGGTCGCGTACAGGGAGAAAGGCGTCCCATCCGAAGGCGCGCCGGTGCTGTACGGGATCGACCTCGGATGCAGGACCGCGATTATCCACTCGCCGTACGATCTCGGGTGCGGGTGGGAGGGGCATGATCACGAGGGAGCGTCGGCCTTATCCATCGAGGACGCGAACGCGCTCGGCGTGAACATGGCCGCCTACTGCCTCGCGTACCACAAGCTGGGCAAGTACCTGAGCGTCAGGAAGGTATACCACGAGCAGAAGGAGGAGGATTCCGGAGCCTTCGTGTTCGGCCAGGTGTCGATATCCGCCGACTCCGATCCGGACCCGTCGGGGCCCATAGCGCTGCTCAAGGAGCTCGCCGCCGGGACGTCCGGCAAGGTCACCTTCAAGCGGGCGGTGATTGACCCTGCGTCGGGCGACCTGCTCAAGACGCCCTTCGTGTACGTTACCGGGCACGACGACTTCGTCCTGTCCGAGGAGGCGGTCAACAACCTCCGCGGGTTCCTCAAGGGCGGCGGGTTCATCTTCGCCGACGCCTGCTGCGGCAGGGCGGCTTTCGCGGCTGCGTTCGAGCGCGAGCTGGCCAGGATTATCCCTGACGCGAAGCTCGAGGTCCTGCCCGCCGACCATCCCCTGTTCTCCGCGCACTTCAAGATTTCCGGGGTCTCCTACTCCGAGGCCGTGCAGGCGGCCCACCCGGGGCTCGCGCAGCCCTACGTGAAGGGCCTGGAAATCGGCGGGTCCGTGCGCGTGGTCCTGAGCCCCTTCGGAATGGGCTGCTCGTGGCAGGGGGTGGAGAGGCCTTTCGCCCCGGCCCTCAGGCCCGACTCCGCCGTGAAGCTCGGAGTGAACATCCTCGTCTACGCGATGACGCATTGAAGGAGCCGGCATGGCGAAGCTCGTGGTCCGGAACGGGGCCCAGGAGGGCAGGGAATTCGCATTGAACGTGGAGAACATCTCCGCGGGATCGGGGCACTCGTGCGACATACGGCTCGAGGGATCGGGCGTGGCGCGCACTCACGCGAAGATCGTCAGGCTCGGTGGGGGCTGGGTCGTGACGCCGGCGGCGCCCGAGGCGGCCGTCACGGTCAACGGGAAGAAAATCGAGCGCGAGGCCCTGCGCGACGGCGACGAAATCGGCCTCGGGGAACTGAGGCTCAAGTTCGACGCTGAGGCCGGCGAGGACGGGGAAATCATGAAATCGTCCTCGGTCGAGCTGCCCGCCGTCTCCGCCGGCGGGGTCCCGGCGAAGGCCGACCTCGACCTCATCGAGCGGATGGCCGCCGGCAGAAGGAAAATCCTGGGAGAGGTGGCCAAGGTCATCGTGGGCCAGTCCGAGGTGGTCGAGCAGGTGGTCATAGCCCTGTTTTCGGGCGGCCACGTGCTGCTTGTGGGCGTGCCCGGCCTGGCCAAGACCCTTCTCGTGCGCACCATGGCCAAGGTCCTGGACCTCGACTTCAAGAGAATCCAGTTCACGCCCGATCTCATGCCCTCCGACATAACCGGGACCGACGTGCTCGAAGAGGACATCGCCACCAAGAAGAGGTCGTTCCACTTCATAAAGGGGCCGATATTCACGAACATCCTCCTGGCGGACGAAATCAACCGCACGCCGCCGAAGACGCAGGCCGCGCTCCTCGAGGCCATGCAGGAATACATGGTGACCGCCGGGGGGTTCACCTACCCGCTGTCAAAGCCCTTCTTCGTGCTCGCCACGCAGAACCCCATCGAGCAGGAGGGCACCTACCCGCTGCCCGAGGCGCAGCTGGACAGGTTCATGTTCAACGTGTGGGTGGACTATCCGAAGCGGTCGGAGGAGATGGAAATCGTCAAGGCCACGACCGCGGGCCCCAGGGGCGAGCCGCAGCGAGTGATTTCCGGCGAGGAGGTTCTCAAGCTCCAGGAGATAACTCGCCGGGTCCCCGTATCGGACCACCTCGTCGGCTACGCCACCGACCTCGCGCGCGCCTCCCGCCCGGGATCGCCCGAGGCGCCGCAGTTCGTCAAGGACTTCGTCGCGTGGGGCGCCGGGCCCAGGGCGGCCCAGTACCTCGTGATCGGCGCGAAGGCGAGGGCGATTCTCATGGGCCGGTACAACGTCTCGTGCGACGACGTCCGGGCCATGGCCCTGCCGGTCCTCAGGCACCGCATTTTCACCAACTTCAACGCCGATTCCGAAGGCGTGGGCGTCGTCCAGGTAATCGAAAGGCTCCTCAAGCACGTGAAGGAGCCCGTGGCGTAGCAGCCCGCGCGGAAGGTCCGCCGATGCCGGAACCAAAGAGCCGCCACCTCGACCCGAAAGCCCTCAAGAGGCTCGGCAACCTCAACCTCCTCGCGCGCACCGTGGTCGAGGGGTTCATCTCGGGCCTCCACAAGAGCCCGTTCAAGGGCTTCTCCGTCGAGTTCGCCGAGTACCGCCAGTACGTGCCCGGCGACGACCTCAAGCACTTCGACTGGAAGGTGTACGCCCGCAATGATCGCAGGTACATAAAGCAGTACCAGGAGGAGACCAACCTCAAGGCGTTCATAGCGGTCGACGCGTCGGGGTCCATGGGGTACGGATCGCAGGGCGTGACGAAGTTCGAGTACGCGTGCTTCCTCGCCGCGAGCCTGTGCCACCTTCTGGTGCGGCAGAAGGACGCGACCGGCCTCGTGGTGTTCAGCGACCGTATCACGCACTTCCTGCCCCCGAGGTCCACTCACGCGGCGCTGCTCAACATGCTCTCCGTGCTCGACTCCGTGAAGACCGGCCGGCCGACCTCGGCGGCGGGGGCCCTGCACGAAATCGCCGAGCGGCTCAAGAGGCGCGCCCTGGTCGTAGTGCTCTCCGACCTCCTCGAGGACCGGCAGGGCGTGCTCAAGGCGCTCAGGCACCTGAGGCACAACCGGCACGAGGCCATCGTGTTCCAGGTGCTCGACCCCGCGGAAACGGACTTCCCGTTCAAGAGCCTGGCCGATTTCCGCGACATGGAGACCGGCGAGAAGGTCCAGGTCCACCCGATGATGTTCAGGGAGACCTACACGGCAGAGATGAGGAAACTCGTCGACGCGTACAGGAAGGCCTGCGCGGAGAACCGCATGGATTTCCAGGTCGCGAGGACCGACACGCCGTTCGACACGTTCCTCGCGAAGTATCTCACCAAGCGGGCGAGGCTCTGCTAGCCTCCCCGCCGGAAGGCGCGGCGCGGTATGGGGATTGGATTCCAGAACCCGGCGTTCCTGTGGGCGCTCGCGGCTGCGGCCGCGCCGGTCCTCGTGCACCTCGTCTTCCGAAGGAAGGCGGTCCAGGTCGACTTCAGCTCCGTGCATTTCCTGAAGCTCATCGACGTAAGGCTCGCGAGGAACCGCAGGCTCAGGGAAATCCTCGTGCTCGCGCTTCGCGCCGCGGTGCTGGCACTCTGCGTCCTCGCGCTGGCAAGGCCCGTGTGGAAGCCCGATTCGGCGGGATCATCCGGCGAGGGATCGACCGCGATGGTCGTGATCGTGGACTCGTCCGCGAGCATGCGCATCGGCCGCGGCGGGCGGACGGCGTTCGACGCGGGCCTTGCAGCGGCCCGCGCGGCGCTCTCCACGCTCCGCAAGGGCGACGAGGCGGCCGTGATCTTCCCGGGTGCGGCCGACCCCGGTTCGCCGGAGCTCTCGCGCTTCTTGGACGAGGCCAGGGCCGGGCTCGATGCCGCCTCCTGCGGGTTCGGAAGGGGGCTCCTGGCGCCGGCCGCGGCTGAGGCTGCGTCGGTGCTCGGGAAGAGCTTCTCGCCCAACAAAGAGCTCGTGCTGCTCACCGACATGAGGGCGGCGTCGCTGGAAGGAGCCGGCCCGCACGGGATTGCCGCGCAGGGCGCGAGGTTCTTCCTGGTGCCGGTGGCCTTCGAGTCCGAGAGGAACGTCTCCGTGTCCGGCGCGAAGGTCGTGAATCCGCCGGCAGTGGCCGGGAATCCGCTGGAGTTCGCGGTCACCGTGACGAACCACGGCGCGTCGGAGGAGTCGGGCGCGGCGTCCTTCACGGTGGATTCCGCGAAGTTCGGCGAAAGGGAGTATTCAATCGGCCCGGGGCAGTCGGCGGAGCTGATGTTCCGGCACACGTTCGAGAAGGCGGGCGAGTTCCGCGTCTCGATCGGAATCCCCGGGGATTCGCTCGCCGCGGACGACGCGTGTTTCCTCGCCGTGCCGGTATCGGACAGGATTCCGGTGCTCATCGTGAACGGGTCGCCCTCGGACCAGGTATTCCTGGACGAGGTGTTCTACGTGCGGGCCGCGCTCGAGCTCGGAGGGCGGACCCCGGACGAGTCGCAGTCGCTTTTCCGCATGGAGACGATGCTGGATCCCGTACTCGACGGGGCCGACCTCTCGGCCTTCAGGGCAGTGATTCTGGCCAACGTCCGGCGGCCGGGCCCGCGCGCTGCCAAGGCCCTCGCCGGGTTCGTGGAGTCGGGCGGGGGGCTCGTTGTGTTCCCTGGCGACATGACCGTCCCGGGCCTCTATTCCCGCGTGCTGGTCGGATCGGCCTCGGGGTCGCCGTTGCTGCCAGCCGAGTTCGCCTCAATCGAGACCGCCGGGGAGGAGCCGCTCAGGATAGGAAAAGTCGATTTCGATTCCGGGCTGTTCGAGCCGTTCCGCGGCGAGGCGAACATGGACTTCTCCGCGGCGGCGTTCAGGAAATACATGAATCTCAAGCCCGGGGCGGGCGCTGAGGTGGCTGCCGAGTTCTCGAACGGGTCGCCTGCGGCGGTTTCCGCGGTCCGCGGCCAAGGAAGGGTCGTCCAGTTCGCGTCCACCTGCGATCTGGACTGGAACAACCTGCCCACGAGGGCCGTGTTCCTGCCCCTGCTCTACCGGACCGTGTGCTACGCGGCCGGCGTGGACCGGGCCGGGCCTGCGGCAGCGGCGGTGGGCGACCGGGACGTGCCGTCCCTGCCCGAGGGGCTCAATCCAGCGGAGGTCAGGGTCGTCTCGCCGACTGGATCGTCGGCGCGGCTCGAAATGCGGCCGGGTTCGAAGCCGTCCACACCGCCGCTGGGCGAGCCGGGCTTCCATGCGCTGGAAGCCGCTCAGCCGCACAAGAAGTTCGCTAAGACGCTGGCAGTGAACGTGGACCCCCGCGAAAGCGGCCTCGGCCGGGCTCAGGCCGGGGACTTCTCGATGGCTGCGGGGCTCGAGGCGACGGTGGTGGACGATCCGGAGAACCTCGCGTCGGTGATTCAGAGGCATCGGAGGGGCGTGGACCTGGGCGTGTACATGCTGATATGCGCGCTGGCGCTGGCGGTGGCGGAAGTCTTCGCCGCCAACAGGTCTCTGTGGCGCGCTGCGCCGGCCGTTTCGCCTGCGGAACCTCAGGAGGGCGCGTGATGGGCGGGCTGAGGCTCGAATTCGGCGCGTCCCCGTGGCTGTGGCTCCTGGTCCCTGCGGCGGCCGCGGCGGCTTTCGCGCTCTACAGGCCGGTGTTCGGCGCCCTGCCGCGCCGCCGCGCGGCCGCGCTCGCGGCCCTCAGGGTCTCCGCCGCGGCGCTTCTCGCCCTCTTCGCCCTGGACCCGGTGCTCAGCTGGACCGGCCTTTCCGGCGAGAATTCCGTGGCCGTGCTGGTCGACTCGTCCATGAGCATGGGAGTGGCGGACCAGGCGGGCGGCAGGACGAGGCTCGCGGCAGCCAGGGACGCGCTCCTCTCGGGCGAGAAGCCGCTGCTCCCGGGCCTCGAATCCCTGGCGCAGGTGAGGATGTACGCGTTCGGGTCCGGGGTCAGGCCGATCGGCGGCCCGGAGGCGCTGGCCGGCCTCGAGCCGGAGGACGAATCCACGGACCTGGCCGGTGCGATATCCGCCGCCCACGAGCAGGCCGGCCCCGGCGGGAACGCAGCGGTGCTGGTCATAAGCGACGGCGTGGACACGGCTGGCGCCGATGCGCAGGCCGGCGGGCCGGGCCGGTCCGCGCCGGTTCTCGCGCTCGCAATCGGCGGGGACCCCGGGAGGATCGGGGGGCTCAGGGACCTCGCGGTATCCAAGGTCGTGGGCGGCGATTCGGTCTTCCTGGGCCAGACGCACGAGATAACGGTGCGCGTGGAGGCCGCGGGGATTCGGCTGCAGGAGGTCCCTGTGACGGTGAGCAGGGGCGTCCGGGAAGCGGCGTCCGGCAGGGCCGTGTTCGGCGAAGGCCGGTCATGGGCAGAGACCGTGCTGAGGTTCGCGCCCGACGAGAAGGGGCTCCTGGATTACACGATTTCCGTCCCGGTCCAGGAGGGAGAGTCCATCACCGGCAACAACGTCCTCGTATTCCCGCTTGAGGTGCACACCGGCAGGATCCCGGTCCTCTACGTGGAAGGATCGCTGAGGTGGGAGTACAAGTACCTCAAGTCCACGCTCTTCGAGGACCCGAACGTCGAGTGCACGGCGCTGATACGCACGTCGCCGGGCGTCTTCACCCAGCAGGGCAAGGGCCGGCCGATGCTGTCCGAAGGCAGGCTCCTTTTCGACCGCGACTCGCTCGCGGGCTTCGCTGCGGTCATCATCGGCGACCTGGAGGCGTCGGCGTTCAGCGCGGACCAGAAGGAGGCCCTGGTCTGGTTCGTGTCCGAGAAGGGCGGGGGGCTTGTGATGCTCGGCGGGACAGGCTCGATTGCAGGGGGCTCATGGGCCGGCACCGCGGTGGAAGAGGCCATGCCCGTGTGGATGGGGGCGGTCTCCAGGCCGCTGTTCAAGGGATCGGTGTCGGCGGCGCTCACGCCGGACGGGGCCGGTCATCCGGTGTTCAGCGGCTACGAGTCCTTCTTCGCGGAGGGATCCGAGCTTCCTGCGCTGGACGGCGTGTTCGTCACGCCGGGGCTCAAGCCGGGCGCGTCCGTGCTCGCCGTGTGCAGGGAGACCGGCGATCCGCTTGTCGCGGCCCAGCGGTTCGGTTCGGGCAGGTCCGTGGCCGTGCTTGCCGACACGCTGTGGAAGTGGTATCTCAAGCTCAAGGGGCTCGGGAAGGACTCGCCTTACAGCCGCTTCTGGATGCAGATGCTGCGGTGGATTGCGGGCGACGCGCAGGAGGCTGGGGACAGGTCGCCAATCCAGCTCCGGACGGACAAGAGGACGTACAGGGTGGGCGAGGCGGCGCGCGCGGACGTGATTGCCAGGAAGCTGCCCGGCGAGCCCGATCTCGCAGGCCCTCCGGTCCTGGAGGTAATCGACCCGCGCGGCCGCTCAGCGGTCGTCGACCTCGATCCCAGGCCGCCGATATACGGCGGCCGGTTCGAGATTCGGATGAGCGGGGAATACAGGCTCAGGGCCTCGGTCCGGTCGACCGACGGCAAGGCGTTCGAGAAGGCGCTTTCCGTCTCCGCAGGCGGCAGGGGGGCGGAGTTCGACCGGCTGGCCTGGGATCCCGGCAGGCTGAGGGGCATAGCGTCGGCGACCGGGGGGGGATTCTTCACCCTGCCCGAGGCGTCCGCGATTCCCGGGCGCGTGAGGGAAATCCTGGTCGAGAGGGGCGATCGCAGGGAGACGGGGCCGTCGAAGGCGCCGTGGTTCTTCCTCGTTCTTCTGGGCCTTCTTTCAGCGGAGTGGATTCTGCGGCGGAGGAGCATGCTCGTATGAACGCCCTGTTTCCTCGTCCGCCATGCGCATGGAACCGGCGCCTTTGCGCTGCCGCTGGGCTGCTTCTGGCCTTGCTGGCCTGGCCGGGGGACGCGTTCTGCGAATCCGCCGGGCCCCGCGGATCGGTGCGAATGTCCGACGGGACGGCCGTGAGCGGGGAAATCTTCGGATCGTCCGAGGACTCCACGCTCAGGGTGTTCGACGAGAATCTCCGCAAGTACAGGGAATTCAAATTCGCCGAAATCGTTTCCGTATCCATGATCGTGGAGAAGGAGGCGATGGTCGACAAGTTCACGTTCAAGGAAGTGGGGTGGGACGAGAAGCTCTATTCGGGCAAGGCCTTCCCGCGGATTGATTTCCGCGCCTCGGTGCTCCTGCTCACGGGCGAGCGCGCGGCGGGCCACGTCCTCGGCGTGGTCCACGTGGACGACGGCACGGCGGTCTCGAAGTTCGTGCTGAACAGGTACATGCGGGGCGAGGTCGGGCAGAAGCTGGACGACCTCGTCTACGTGCGGGAGATTGCGTTCGAGGGCAGGGTCGCGAAAGGCGGCGGCGCCCTGGCCGGCAGGACAGCAGGCCTGGACGGCCGCGGGCAGCTGTTCGCAATCGAGTCCTCGTCGCCTCTGCTGCTGCCGGTTGAGAGGACTGCCGGCGGAGCGGAATTCAGGAAGGAGCATCTCGCGCCGGGCACGTACGACTTCGTATTCATCTCGGACGAGGCTATGCATCTTGCGTTGAGCCCGCCCCCGGACGCGGGAGGCCCCATGAACGAGGCGGCTCTCGCGGAAATCAGGGCGAGGGTCGACGAAATCGAGGAGTTCTTCACGAAGAAGGAAATCGTAATCCACGCAGGGGGGGACCGCGCGGCAAGAGTGCTGCTCAGGAAGACGCGCACGGAGAAGAGCACGTACGACAAGGTCGAGAATCCCAGGTTTCACAGGTTCGAGATATGGTCCCTGCGGAAGACCGGGGAGAGGTGGATTGTGGAGTCGAGGACCTATCTCGCGAGAGGCACGGACGCGAAAGGCGGGAGCGCCTCCGAGAAGCGCGTGGTGCGCGTCACGGGCTTCGGCGGGCACAAGGTCGAGGCTGGAAAGACGCTCGATGTCGTGCTCGAGGCGCCTGCCGAAAAGAAGCGTTAGTCACCTGGCGAAAATATCCTTTCGGCATGATACGGCGTCCCGCCGGCCAATCCATGTAACTCCTGCCGGCAATGTGCTTGAAGAATGTGCTTGCTCTCCGCCTCTTATTTGAAGTATAGTTCCGAAGTAGGAATCATACCATAGGAGCATCTTCAGGTGGCGGCCGACGAACAGGTCGAGAAACGCGTGGCGGACTTCGTGAAGCTATGCCGCCGTCAGGGCGTCAAGGCGACGCACCAGCGGACGGAGATATTCCGGGAACTGGCCGGGTCCGCAAGACATCCTGACGCCGAGACGATCCATGCGCGCGTGAGGCAGCGGATCTCCGCCATCTCGGTCGACACCGTCTATCGGACGCTGAAACTGCTGGAAGACGAGGGCGTCATAGCCCGAGTCGGCTCCGTTCGGAACAGAGCCCGGTTCGACGCCAACACGGACCGCCATCACCACTTCGTCTGCACCGGGTGCGGGCTAATCAGCGACTTCCGCAGCCCTGCGCTGGATCGTCTCACGATCCCGCGCGAGGCGGCCGGGATGGGCAGCGTGGACGGGATTTACGTCGAGTT
>JBFZBV010000593.1:0-6793 GCA_041308285.1 Planctomycetota bacterium
TCGTAGACCTCCATGGAGTCCTCGAACCAGATGCCGCCTCCCTGGCCGCCCGCGTTGTTGTACCCTGCAATCAGGAGGACGTTGCCGTTCTCCATGAGGTTGGCGGTGTGGAAGCACCGCGGACTTATCATGTTGTTCTGGATGACGTTGAAGATGTCGAATCTTGGGTCGTAAATCTCGCCGATGTCCCACACGGTCGCGTTGTTGGTGCCCCCGGCGACCATCACCCTGCCGTCCTGGAGGAGCGTGGCAGTGTGGCCGTACCTCTCGTAGTTCATGCCGTTGATGCCGGCGCCGAGGCTGTTGGAGAGGGTCCACCTGAAGGTCGTCGGGTCGAAGATTTCAGCCGTCCTGAGCACCCTGCCCCTGGGAATGTCGTTCTCGCCGCCGATGGTGAGGATCTTGCCGTCGATGAGCGAAGTGAGCGTATGACGGGCCCTGCCGTAGACCATCCTGGCCGTCAGAGTGAACGTGCCGGGCACGCCGCCCGTGCCGGTGCCCGGGGGCGGGGTGATGGTGAAAGGCGGGAAGTTGGGTATGGTGGAAATCGTCGTGCCTGTGGCGAAAGTCGCCGAGAAAGGAGTTGCGATGTTCTTCCCGTAAATGTCCCGCACGCCGGGTCTGACCGCCAGCCCGTAGGTGGAGTTGGGGCTCAGCGGCGATGCGGGCGTCAAAGTCACGTTTTCGCCGAGGAACGAGAAGGAGACCGGCACAGGCGAGTTCGCCTGGTCGACCAGGATAATCTGGTTCGTCCCTATCACCGTCTGGTGGTCGACCGCCTCGGAGAAGCGCAGCCGCATATCGGAAGTCTGCGATATGTTGGTCTGCCCCGTCGAAGGCGAACTCGAAATGACTATTAGATCCTCGGGATAGTCGGAGGTTTCAGTGCAGCCTGCGGCAACGGCCAGCAGGCATCCCAAACCCAGGACTGATAATGATGTCGTCAGTTTCATTTCATGACTCCTTGCGGAAGGGGGTGTGTCTGAATGCATTGTACCTTTGAAAACGGAAACATGTCATGCTTTTTCTATAACAAATTGCATGCCAACGATTCGCCGCCCGGGGCCACTATTTAATATATTCGCGCACATGACGTTATGACGTGCGTTCTGCCGACACGAAACTGCCGGCCGGATTCGGCCCGGATTTCCGAATACTTAGTTAACACAACGCCCGAATCGAGGATACTTCTTTACCACGTCAACCCGCCTTGCAGCCGGCCATTTCGAAGGGCCATGTCCTGCTGTCCGCAAGGCGCAGCAGGAGCCTTCCCGCGAGCAGGCAGCTCTCCTTCAGTTCGAGCATGTCGACCTTGTCCGCCGTGTCGAGCACAGTATGCTCCTGCGCGGCAGGCCCCCTGACCCCGGGGCTGAAGGTCCGGAGCCACATCGCAGGTATGCCCTTCTGCACGAAAGCAGCGTGGTCGGAGTACCTGCCCGGCATCCGCCCCACGGGGAACTTGTGGTCGATTCGCTCGAATTCCGGCGGGAAATAGGCGTCCGCCGGGAAACCTTCGGAATAGAGGATGCCCGGGACCCCGCCTTCGGCAGGCATGTCGACGTTGAAATAGAGCCCTACCCTGGAAGGGTCGGCTACTTCGTCTGCGACGTACCTGGCGGATCCCACGCATCCCGTCTCCTCGCCGGTGAACAGCGCGAAGCGCACTGTCCTCTCCGGGGCGGGCATGGCCGAGAGGATTCCGGCCAGCTGCACCACCAGGGCGACGCCTGCCCCGTTGTCCATGGCCCCCTCGGATATGTCGTAGGTGTCGAGGTGGGCGCCGACGATTATCTCCGGCAGTTCCGTGCGGCCGTGGATTACTGCCGACACGTTCCCGGACTTCGAAGCGTCCGTCGCGCCGGCGACCTCAATCGTGATTTCCGCCCCCCCTGCGGCCGCGGCTTCGGACATGATCCCGCTTCCGGTCATGTTCAGGCCGATTGCCGGCACCCGGGGGTTTTTCTCCGTGGGCCTGGCGACGCTTATTATGCACGCGTCGTGGTGCCGGACGTGCGATGCGAAAACGCAGGCCGCGGCTCCGCGGTCGATGAGGCTGCGGTACTTCCGGCTCCGCATCTCGTCGCCGGGCCTGCAGTAGGCGGCAAGCCCCCCGAGGTCGCGGGCGGGCTCTCCGTCCGGCTCGGCCGGGCCTTCCCCGACGTCGCGGACTTCGAGTTTGAGCGGGCCGTTCGTCGAGGCCGAATAGACGAATCCGAGGCAGGGCAGGTCGGTGACCCGGCCTCGGCAGGAGACCGCGGCGCGCGCGAATCCCCGTCTGTACGTCTCAACTTCGAATTCCCTGAATCCCGTCTCCAGCCCGAAGGAGCGGAGCAGGCCGGCGATGTATTCCTGCGCGTGCGCCTCGCCGGCGCTGCCGATGAGCCTCGGGCCGATTGAGGACAGCCGCGAGAGGACTTCGCGGAGGACCTGCTCCGACCACACCATGCCGCACAACCGTTGATCCCTGTCGGGCTTCTTCATGCGATGCCGAATCCTATGATGCATGTCTGGCGCTGGCGCGGGTCTCAACCCCGCCCGGGAATGAGCCGGTCCGGCCGGCTGCGGAAGCGGCGCGTTGCTTTCATGGGTTCTCTTATATAGCGGATTGCGCAACGCGCGTCAAGACACGTGCCTGTCCGGCTTCACGGCCTTCTCCGAGGACGCGAGCCTAAGGCCGTAGAAATACGAGGTCGTCCATGCGGAGTCGCCGAACCTGGATGCGGCCCTGGCCGCGGACGAGAATTGCGCCCAGGAACCCCCGCGCAGCATGAAGCTCTGCGTGGCGGACCCGCCGGGCGTCTCGAGCCATTCCTTGACCCCCCCGGCCATGTCGCGGACGCCGAACGGCGACCTGTCGGTCGGATAGGCGCCCACCGGTTCGAGCGTTGGCTCTCCTTCCCGCGAAATGCTGTTGTTGCAGTACGTGGACTCGAACTTGTTGCCCCAGGGATAGAACCTTCCGTCGGCCCCCCTCGCGGCCTTTTCCCACTCGGACTCCGAGGGCAGCTTGTACCTCCGGCCGTCATGTTCGGACTTCCATTTGACGTATGCATTGGCCATGTGCCAGTTTACGCCGACGACAGGCTTGTCGGGAAGCCAGGCAATCGGCGATTTGGAATCCTTCTCCGGCAGCTTGAACTTCTCCTTGCCGGCCACGGGCCAGAGCGGCATGGAAGTGCCGGGCTCTCCGGGGACGAACGAGAAAGCGTCCTCCCGTGGGATTGAGTTCAGGAATTCGAGGTATTCGGAGCAGGTCACAGGGAATCTGGCGATGAAGAAGGTCGGGATGAACTCTTCTGTCCGCGGCCGGGGGAGCGATGCGTTCTGGTCCCCCCCAAGGATTGCCTTCCCGCCGGGTATGTAGGCGAAGCCCGGGCCGATTTCATCTGCCGTGAGGAGCTCGACCGACACGCGCACGTCCTCCTGCCTGCCGACGAACAGGGGGTAGTACAGGTCCTGGTAGTCCCTGAGTTTAATCACCAGGAGGTAGCTGCCCATTGATATCGGCATTCTCGCGATCGGGGACGTGCCGAGGAACCTCTCCCGCTTGGGCGTGAGAATCCGGTCGCGCTCGACGAATTTGTAAAGGTAGACGAGCGCCCCGGCCGGGAACGTGGCGACCTCCATGACGCCGTCGCCCTTGACCTTCTCGTCGAGCTGCCCGTCGTTGAAGTACTTCGCCGTGGACAGGAAGTAGTCCATGGACATGACGTCGCCCTCCGCCTCGGACTCGAGGAACCTTCCGAAGTAGAGGTCCGCGAGGTTACGCCTGGCCTCGGGATTGTTCTCTTCGAGTTCCAGGGCGGAGACGAACTTGTTCACCGCGTCGGCGAACCGCCTGCCGCGCAGGACGTACATGCGCTCGATTTGATCCTCTATCGCCCACAGCTCCTTCTTCGAAGAGACCGGTTCCCAGCCCTTGAACTTGCGGGAAATCTTGGCGAGCGTGTTCTCGTACTTCTTCACGACGTTGCGCATGGCGTAGTAGCGCTTGGCCAGCTCCTTGCCGTCCCTCACGGCGGCCAGGGCCTCGTGCGATTTCCTGAGCTTCTCCTTCGCGCCCTCTATGTAGTCCCTCACGGAGTCGTGCAGCGCCCTCGCGGTCTCGTACCTGTCCTGCTTCGACTTCGACATCGCCTTCATGCAGATGTCGTCGAGCTCCTTGGGAATCGCCTCGCCGAGCGCCACCGCGCTTGGCGGAGGCGCGGCAAGCCGGGTGATCCTGTCGAGCAGCTCGTCGAGGTTCTTGCCCTCGAACGGCGGCCTCAGCGCCAGTATTTCGTACAGAATCCCGCCGAGCTGGTAGATGTCGGTGAGCTCGTCCATCTCGCTGACCTTCCCCTGCGCCTGCTCGGGAGCCATGTACAGGGGCGTGCCGATTATCGTCCCGTCGGAGGTCGTGTGGAGGCTCGCCTCCACCGGCTCGGTGCCGCCGGACAGCATGAAGTCCTCTCCCTCCTTGAACTTGGCGAGCCCCCAGTCCACGACGAGCACCTCGCCGAAGTCCCCTATCATCACGTTCTCGGGCTTGAGATCGCGGTGGATGATTCCCTTGTCGTGGGAGAAGGCCATGGCCATGCACACGGCCTGGAATATCGAGAGCAGCCTCCATCGCGTGAATTCGAAGCGAATCTCGGTTTCGCCCTCCAGGATTCTCTTGAGGACCTCCGAAAGGGATCGGCCCTTGATGAGGCGCATGGTGAAGTACGGCTCGCCGGTCTCCATCTTGCCGATGCTGTAGGCCGGGACTATGTTCGGGTGCTCCAGCTGGCCGGTGAGCTTGGCTTCCCTGAGGAACCTCGAGAGGCGCTCGGGAGGCGCGGTGTCCCCGCCAATCATCACCTTCATCGCGATGTGCCGGTTGAAGTCGGCGTCGAACACGTTGTGGACCGCGCCGATTCCGCCCCTGCCGATTTCCTCGACGAAGATGTACTTCCCCGCCTTCTTCTCGCCCTCGGGCGAGTCGGACCTGTGCCGCACCGCCGAACCAGAGCGCATGTCCACGGTCTCGTCGAGCGAACCCGCCGTCGCGGAAGGCCTGGGGCTCGGCGCGGAAGCGGGGGCGCAGCCCCGGGCGGCGAGGGCGTCCCTGAGCACCGACAGGGCGGAGACCTCGCTTGCCGTGAGCAGGTGCATGTCGACCAGGAGGTCGCCGGCCGACGCGTCGGGTTCCTCGTGCAGAGCCTCGGCGCACCTGCGGAAGTCCTCCCTGGTGATGAGCTGGTGCCTAAGCGCCAGGAGCGCGATGGAGAAATCCTGTCTCTTGTCGCCCATTTTCCGTGCGCCGTCCGACCGAATGGCCCGCCGCTCCCGGGCCCCTGCGCTAGACTTCCTTGAGAAGGTGCCCGAGCTTGTCCTTCTTCGTCTGGAGGTACTTGACGTTCTCCTTGGTGGGTTTGGTCTCGATGGGAATTCTTTCCACGATGTTCAATCCGTAGCCGGCGAGGGCGGCGTACTTCTTCGGGTTGTTCGTGAGGAGACGTATGTTCGTTATCCCGAGGTCCTTGAGGACTTGCGCGCCGATTCCGTACTCCCTCATGTCCGGCTTGAAGCCGAGCTTCTCGTTGGCCTCCACGGTGTCGAGGCCGTGCTCCTGGAGGATGTACGTCTTGAGCTTGTTCGCGAGGCCGATTCCGCGGCCTTCCTGCCGCATGTAGAGGAAGACGCCCTTGCCCTCCGCCTCAATCGTCCTGAGGGCGGTCGTGAGCTGGGCTCCGCAGTCGCAGCGCCTCGAACCGAATATGTCGCCCGTGAGGCACTCGGAGTGGACGCGCACGAGTACGGGGTCGGTCTCGATGCGGTCCGCAGGGGGGAGGTCCGCCTTCACCATGCCCTTGCACAGGGCGATGTGCTCCAGCCCGTCCACGAGCGAATTGTACAGGTACAGGTCGAACCGGCCGTTCCTCGTGGGCAGGTCCACCTTGAGAAGCCTCTCCACGAGCTTCTCCCTGTGCCTGCGGAACTCGATGAGATCGGCCACCGTGCACATCTTGAGACCGTGCCTGGCGATGAAGACTTCGAGGTCCGGCACGCGGGCCATGGATCCGTCTTCCTTCTTTATCTCGCAGATTACCGCCGCAGGCGTCAGGCCCGCGGCCTTCGCGAGGTCCACCGAGCCCTCGGTCTGGCCCGTCCGGACGAGGACGCCGCCGTCCCTGGCCCTGATGGGGAAGATGTGGCCGGGCCTGAGCAGGTCCCACGGCTTCTTGCCCGGATCAATGACGGTCTTGATTGTATGCGTCCGGTCGGCGGCCGATATGCCCGTGCTCGTCCCTTCCCTGGCGTCCACGCTCACGGTGAAGGCCGTCCCCATCTTGGACGTGTTCTCCGGAGCCTGCGGGTGGAGGTCCATCCTGTCCGCGATTTCCCCGGACAATGCGAGGCATATCAGCCCGCGGCCGTAGGTTTCCATGAAGTTGATGGCCTCCGGCGTGACGTGGTCGGCGGCCAGCACGAGGTCGCCCTCGTTCTCCCTCTCGGGGTCGTCCACCAGCACTGTGAGCTTGCCGTCCTTGAGGTCTTCGAGGATTTCTTCTATCGGGGAGAAGGACATTTCCACCTCGGAAAACAGCCCTGATTCGGCCGGTCGAGGCAGGAGCGCCCCCCGGCGTCCTGCCGTAGCCGAGGCAGAGAGACTGCCCTTTTCAATGCCGGAAATCAAGACATATCGGCCCTTCCGGCCCGGCGGCCGGGGGCGGGAGGGCTGGCAGGGGAGAAGAGTCCGGATTCTTCGGGCGGCGGGCGACCTGATTCTCCTGGATGTATCGTCGGTCGTTTTCACCGCGGGACCTGC